>CAJKRH010000006.1 GCA_905202255.1 uncultured Ruminococcus sp. | reverse complement strand
GGTCCCCCTTCTCCCGCAGGAGAAGGCTATACAAAAAATGCTTTTATCTGTTTTTGCAGTAAAAAAATACTTTTTCAATACTCTGAAATCCCTCGGCACCGCCGAGGGATTTTGCGTGATTTTCGGGAAAAGAAAAAGTTACTTTCCCATCGATGAAAGAAACACCCAAAACACAAAAAAGCTCGGTCGCACCGAGCTTTTTTGCGTTTTATACAAGTGTCTTATTTTTTGCATTTTTCTTCATGCGGCGCACATCGGCGAGCATTTTCGGAGTGTCGCGCAGAACATTTACTTTCGATTCGCGGTGATTTATAACTTTGACGCCCATCTCATCTATCTTATAGCCGAGGCGCTGTGCTATCATCGTAGCCTCGAGGTCAAAGGCGAAACGGTTCACTTCGCAGTTGCGGAAAATTCTCCTTGCCGCTTCTCCGCGATAACCCTTGAAGCCGCACTGCGAATCGGAATATTTGAATCCCGCGGCAATGGAAAGTACCTTGAGATAAGTTTTCGAAGCGAGCTTGCGGATGAATGTATAGCCCTCATATCCGTCGGCGGAAACATTTCGCGAACCGAGTATCACATCGGAGTCGCTCTCTTCAAACCGCTTTACCATCCTGCCTATCACATCCGTGCCGTAGGCGTTGTCGCAGTCTGTGAAAATCACGATATCACCTGTGGAAGCGAGCATACCTGTGCGCACGGCACAGCCCTTGCCCATATTCGGAGTATACGAGATAAGCCGCACGCGGTTGTCCTCCGCGCTCTTTGCCTCTACAGCCTTTCCGCATCCGTCGACAGAGCCATCGTCTACAAATATCAGCTCCCAATCGTCAAAATGCTCTTTCATATATCCGTAAAATGTATCTATGGCTCCGTTTATTATGGAACTTTCGTTATACATCGGTATAATAAGCGTTATTTTCATTTTTGTCCTCCGCGCAGGTGCCGGATTATACTTTGCTCCTGCATTTAAATTGATTATACAATATAATTATTAACTTTTCAAGTACAACTTATAAATTTCTCGTGATAAACATTTGTATAAAACGCAAAAGCCGCATCGCGTCAGGCTTTTTGCAAAAGAAAAACAGGGCGACCTGAGGTCGCCCGTATTTGTTTTGTCAGTGTACGCTCTTATGAACGGCAAATTCTTCACCGCGCATAGCGGCATCCATTTTGATGGTGCATACTTTGTTTATGCTGAAAAGACCAACCTTTTCGCTTGCGTTTTCTTCAATGATGGGAACCATTTTTTCTATGGTCTCGCCGTAGCTGTATTTCTTTATGGATTCGGAATCCGTTTCCACAACAAATGTCAAATCTTTATATTCGAAAGAGAATGAAGCGGACTTCAGCTCGACGCCGGAATCAAGCAGGTCGGCATTGAAATTATATATACCGCCGACAAACTGATAGGGATTGAGTCCGTCCGACATTTCCACGCGGTAGATATTTTCCGCATCGGAGAGGTCATAGTGGTCTGTGAGGGGAACGGTACGGAACTTATAGTCCGTGGCATCGTCCTCAAAGGAATTCAGCCATGTGATTTTCTCTATGGAATCGGAATAATCGCGGGAAAGGAGAAATTCGCGTATGTT
Organism: uncultured Ruminococcus sp.; assembly: GCA_905202255.1. Lineage (GTDB taxonomy): Bacteria > Bacillota > Clostridia > Oscillospirales > CAG-272 > Apopatosoma. Next base: position 59,321 of record CAJKRH010000006.1, on the reverse strand, counting down.
CTTTTCCATAGCGGTATTCGCGCGGTCAACGGAATAGCTGTCTGTTATCAGCACGGAAGAGTAGACGAAGATTCTGAAATTGAGTCCGTCATTCTTGCATCTGACATTGACCTCGTATCTGCCGTTTGTTTCCTTGTTCTGAGTATAGCTTACATACTCGAAATCATAGTTGTTTCCGTATTTTTCGTGGAGGTAATTGAGCACCTTTTTCTGCACGCTCTTTGATGGGGTACAGCCTGCCACCAGTATCATAATGCATGAGGCAAGCAGTAAACAGAGCATTCTTTTGAGTAATGTTTTTTTCATTTGTCTCAGCCTTTCTTTGTGAGATTTGAATCGGCATCGGGGAGAGCACAGGCGACAATCGCACTGCGCAACGCTTTCACCATGTCGGAAAGCGGCATGGAAAAGACATTCTGCCCGATGTTTTCGCCGGATTCATAAGGAAGATGAATAAATCCGACCTGCATATTTCTTTTTTCTGTCATGTTCTTGAAGAGAGTATGGTAGAGTACATCGTTGCAAAGGTAAGTTCCCGCGGAAAACGAATATGAAACGGGAAGTCCGAGTGCCGAGACGGCATTCTTTATCGCGGCAAAATCGAAAGTGGAAAAATATGCCGCATCGCCGCCGGAAATGCAAGGAGATTCCGCAGGAATATCGGAATGCGAAGGAAAAAATCCCTCATTGTCGCGGACAGCGCCGCGAAGATTTATGCCTATGCGCTCAATGCGTATGCATTTTGAGCCGCCCGCAAGTCCTGACAAAATAACAATGTCGGGTGAAAAGAGGTTTATTTCTTTCTCGAGGATATCTGTCGCCCTGTCCCAGACAACGGGGAGAAACAGCTTTTTTATTTCGGTGTTTTCGATATCCGGCAGAGCCGACACCGCGTCAAATGACGGATTTCTCTCTGCGCCGCCGAATGGCTCAAAGCCTGTTATCAGCACCTTTTTCATCGCGGGAAAACACCTCACACTTTTCACTTAATTACTATTTTATATGTTTTCTTCCGAAAAGTCAAGGGTTTTTTGTAAAGTGAAGCGTTTCTGCCCTGTGAATGAATTGAAATGAAATACAAGCAAGGGAAAATCTATTATCCCTGCCATTATTATATTACGCGCCGTGGCGAAATATGTAGACTGAGGGGGCATGGCTTTGGCAAAAACCGAAATATGCAATATACTATATTAGGAAATGATATGCCGCATATTTTTGTCAGATTTTGGCATACGGTTTATTTATTTCCTTGACTAACAAAGCGGTAAAATCGGTAAAAATATAGTAGAAAGTTTTTTCTTTCAAACTATAAAAAAGAGAGTGTGAAAAAAATTGACCGTAAAACGAGGAGATATTTTCTATGCCGACCTCAGTCCTGTTGTCGGAAGCGAGCAGGGAGGACTGCGACCCGTTCTCATAGTACAGAATGATGTGGGAAACAAATACAGCCCGACAGTCATCGCCGCCGCGATAACAAGCAGGCTTGACAAGGTGAAGCTCCCCACTCATATAGATGTCTATGCACGAAATTTCGGACTTGCAAAGGATTCCGTGATACTGCTTGAGCAGATAAGGACTATAGACAAAAAGCGCCTGCGCGAAAAAATGGGGCATCTTGACGAACTACTTATGCAGAGGGTGAATGACGCGATAACAGTCAGCTTCGGTCTTGCCGCCGCAAAAAGCGATGAAGAAATACCCGCCTCGGCGGATACCGATATGACGGGTACGGTTATAGCATAAATGAGAAGAGCAGAGGCGTTTTTCGCTTCTGCTCTTGTGTTTTTTTGCGAAGCCATATTTCGCAAAAAGCGCAAAAGCGACGACGGCACGGGGCAAAATGCCGCCGCGCCGTCGTCAGGAAGGAGAAGTATGAAGACTTTTATCTTCAGTCCGCCATGATTACAAAATCATAGAGCGGCTGACCGCCGGCAAGAACCGTTACTTCGGCATCGGGAACGACGCCGATAATGGTATCTGCGGCTTTGGAAGCGGTATCTTCACTGACATCGCTTCCTATGAAAACGGTGAAGTTTTCAGACTCACTCACCGTAGAGAGCTGTTTGAGACATTCGAGACTGCTTTCGGCAACGCATTTTATCTTGCCGTTTACGAGTCCCATGTAGTTATCCTTTGCTATGTTCAGCCCGTCGATATCGCAATCGCGCACCGCACGGGTGACCGTCAGGGATTTGACAGCCGAAGCGGCTTCCGTCATGGCGGAGAAATTTTCATCCGCTTCCGCTTCGGGATCGAAGCTCATCATGGCGGAGATGCCGGCAGGAACGGAATTTGAGGGAATCACGCGGACATTTTCGCCGAGTTCTTCCGCCGCCTGTGCCGCAACGAGATATACATTTTTATTATTCGGGAGAATGAATATATTCTCCGCGCCGAGGCTATTTGCACAGTCGATAATCTGCTTTGTGCTCGGGTTCATGGATTGACCTCCGAGAACAAAGCCGTCTACGCCGAGATCTGCGAAAACATCGCGTATGCCGTCGCCGTTGCAAACGGAAACGAAGCCGTATTTCTTTGTTTTTGCCGGTTCTTCGGGAATAGCGGCGAGCGAAGAATGCTGCTCGAGCATATTCTCAATTTTTACCGTGAGCAGTGTGCCGAAGCAGAGTGCCGACGAAAGAACCGTGCCGGGTTCGTTTGTATGGATATGGAGCTTTATCACATTTTCGTCATCTACGAAAACCATGCTGTTTCCGAGAGGGAGAAGCGTTTTGTAAAGCTCACGCGCCGTATCCTCGCCGATATATTCGGCGCTCTTTTTCACTATGCACTCCGTGCAGTAGAGAAATTCTATATTTTCACCGGAAAATTCGGCGAAATTTGCCTTTGCCGCCGTATCATGGCTTTCGCCGCTCTCCGAGCATACAACGGGATGATGTTGGAGCGCCGCGAGCATGCCCTGAAGCATCACGACAAAGCCCTTGCCGCCAGCGTCAACAACATTTGCCTGCTTGAGTATCGGGAGAAGCTCGGGCGTTTTATTCAGAATATCTACGCCCTCTTTTATTACATAATCGAAAAGCTCCTCGATATCGTCGAAGCTGTCGCTCTGTGCCTTTTCCATGGCTTTCTCGGCGCAGACGCGCATAACGGTAAGTATGGTTCCCTCCGTGGGCGTCATGACAGCCTTGTATGCTTCCGTCACGCCTGCCTTGAGCGCTTCCGCCATCTGAACGGAATCGGCTTCCTCAAGTCCTGCGAATGCCTTTGACATTCCGCGGAAGAACATGGCGAGTATAACGCCCGAATTTCCTCTTGCGGACATGAGCGTCATGCTGGCGACATTCTTTGCGCATTCGGAAAGACTGCCGTTTGCATTCCCGAGCGAGGTGCGCACACGGCTCATTGTCATGCTCATGTTGACGCCCGTATCGCCGTCGGGAACAGGGTATACATTCAGATTATTGATTTCCTCTTTGTTGTTTTCCAGCGCGCTTGCGGCGGAAACAACCATATCGCGGAAGGATATTCCGGTAATTGTCATAATATAATTCCTTTCGGTTTATCTTGTTTCGCAGATGCTGTAAATGGCAAGCGTACCTCTGCCGCAGTGTGCGCCGACGACGGGACCTATCTCGCCCATGCGCACATCCTTTGCGCCTGCTTCGAGTATCATTTCTTTCAGCTTTTCGGCGTCCTCTATGCTGTCGGAATGGTTTATGAATATTGTCTGGTTTTCAAAATCGCGTGCATTTTCGATTGTCTTATCCACGAGCATCTTCATGGAGGCTTTTCTGCCGCGCGCATTGAACATGGGGACGAGTTTGCCGTCATCGCTCATGTGGAGCACGGGCTTGATGCCGAGCATTGTGCCGACTACAGCCTTTGCCGCGGAAACTCTGCCGCCGCGACGCAGATGGTTGAGGTCGTCAACAGTGAACCAGTGCGCGATGTTTCCCTTTGTTTCTTCGGCAAACTGTGCTACTTCCTCTATCGTTTTACCCTCGCGCGCCTGCTCTACGCAGAGATTTACAAGCAGAGCAAGACCAAAGGATTCGCAGAGCGTATCGACGACGATAATCTTGCTCTCGGGATATTTCTCGGAGAGATCCTGTGCCGCGATAGCGCTTATATTATAAGTGGAAGAAAGATTTGAAGAAAAGCTGAGGAAGAGAACATCGTTTCCCGCGAGGACTTCGTTTTCCATAACCTCGGTGGCAACTGCGGGGTTTACTGCGGCGGTTTTCGCGCGCTTGCCCTCCTTCATGCAGTCATAAAAATATCTTATGTCAAGCTCCTCGTTGCTTATCGGCTTTTCGCCGTCTATCTGAACGGTGAGCGGAACTATTTTTATTCCGAGCTCGCTTTTCATTTCCGCCGTAAGGTCGGCAGATGAATCCGTCAATATTGTAAATGGTTTCATAAAATCAAACCTCCGTTTTTCGTATTTACAAAAGGTTAGTACCGCGGGGATGGAAAAAGTTACAGCAATTTGCAAAAAAATATCAAAAAATTTTTTTCTGCCGTTTTTTCTATTGAATATCATGCGAAAATATGGTAAAATAAATACACATAAAAAAGATATGAGGTAAAATAATGAAAAAATTCATGAGTTTTATGAAATATATAGTCTCCGGCACGGGAGTTACCTTTATGATAACGACCCTGCTCCTCTGGGGCGCGGCGGCTTTTCTCAAAAACAAGGACGGGCTGAATGCGGTCAGCTTCCGCAGCGATACATTTGCCGCCATTTTTGTTTTCGCTCTGCTCACGGCGCTTATCTCGCTCGTATTCAGGGCAAAATTCATCTCCCCCGCGATACTGCGCCTCTGCCTGCATTTTGTGCTCAGCATGGGAAGTTTCATCCTTTTTGTATATATGACGGGAGTTACGAGCCGCGGAAGCGGTATGCTCGCGCTGACGGCGACGGTCGGCTTTGTTTATATCATCGTTGCGGCTACAGTCTGCGCGGTGCGCTCGCTTGGGAATAAAAAGGCAAAGGAAAAGCAGAAATACGAATCGCTCTACAGCGGAGAAAAATAAAATTTTGCAAAAAGAAAATCGCAGGCTTACTTCACACAGCCTGCGATTTTGATTTTAGATAATGGTATTTTGAATTATAAAAACAGACAAAGATACCTTTTTACAGAACCTTCTCCTGCGGGAGAAGGGGACCGCGTAGCGGTGGATGAGGAGTAAGACGGCATTTTAGAGCAGATGTTGCTGCGTGTTCATAAATACCTCATTCGTCAGCCTGCGATTTTTATTGCTTTGCCATTACAGCCCGAAGCCGCCGTCCACGGAGATTATCTGCCCTGTGATAAAAGAGGAAGCTTCGGAGGCGAGAAAGTAAACCGCGCTTGCCACTTCCTCGGGCTTTCCTATGCGCGAGAGCGGCGTTTTCTCCGCCAGAACCTGCATATCTTCCGCACTGTAGCAGGCGTTCATCTTCGTGTCGATAACGCCGGGAGCGATGCAGTTGACCCTGATATCAGCCGTCGCCAGTTCCTTTGCCAGTGCACGGGTCAGCCCCGTCAGCGCCGCCTTGGAAGCCGAATATGCGCTTTCGTTTGCCGCGCCTGCAATACCCCACATCGAGGAGATGAAAATCATGCTTCCGCCGCGTTCCGTCATTTCGCGAGCCGCCGCCTGCGCCGTGAAAAACGCGCCTTTAGTATTTATATTCATTATGCGGTCGTATTCCTCTTCCGTCTCGGAGAAGAGCGGGCAGGCATGCGCCGCACCAGCGTTTATCACGGCGGCGTCTATCCCGCCGAATTCAAATATCGCCTTTGATACGGCGCGGCGCACCGAACCGATATCGCATACATCGCAGTAAAAGGGAACTATTCTTCCCGCATATTCCTTTTCGAGCAGGCGCTGTACCTCAGCTTCTCCGCTTCTGTAGCAGGCGAGCACACCCCAGCCGTTTTCGGCAAAAAGCTCGGCGCAGGCGCCGCCTATGCCGCCGGACGCGCCTGTTATCAAAACGCTTTTCATCATGCAATTCTCCTTTTAGTTTTCGTATGTTTCGAGCACGCGGGCTGCCACCTCGGCGCGCGAAATCTGCATATCCATCGCCTGCTTTTCGATATATCTGTGCGCCTGCGGCTCGGAAAGCTTCAGATATTCCATCAGCACGAGCTTTGCGCGGTTGATTATCTTTTCCTCGGCAAGCCGCGAAACGAGAGTGGAATTTTCGTTTTTCATCGCGGCGATGCGCTTCGGCACGCAGGCGCATATGCCGATATCATGCCAGAGCGCCGCCTTGCCGACGGGCGAACGCATAATGTGAACGCCGAGCGCACGCAGAGGCTCAAGTTCGGCTTCGGTGCATTTTTCGCCCGCTATATAGAGAAAGCCGGAATCGAGCGGAGCGCACGCGGCAAAGGTCTGCTCGGCGCGTTTGGCATTCATGCCGAGTGCCACCACGGCATCGCACTCAAAGCTGACAGAGCGAAGCTCGGGAGCGGACGAATATGATACGATATTCATTTTCCCGTCGGAAGCCGAGCGGAGCATTTCCTCCATGCGGCGCGTGCTCTCCGCGCTCGGACATATGAGCATCAGTGTCAAATTTATCCCTCCTTTTCGCTCTCGGAAAATGTTATTTTATCTCGTCGAGGTTCATATCGAAGCTCGGCAGTATGTACTTCATGAAGTAGTCCAGCTCCTCGCACTTCTGCGAAACAAGTTTTTCATATGTTTTCTTCTTTGCGCTTTCAAAATCGCGGTTTCCGCTGCGTTCCTCCTCCATACATTTGATATAGGCACATAGCTTGTCCGCCGCCTTGATGAGCGGGCGTAGCTCATCGTCGCCGTCGAAAATAGCTCTGTAATCGGGTCGAAGCTCGGGTGGCAGCTTTTCAAGCAGGGTATTTACCGCGCGCTCCTCGACTTTCTGATAGCCGTTTTTCATATCGTCGTCAAAATACTTGACAGGCGTCGGCATATCGCCGGTATAAACCTCGGGAACATCATGGAAAAGTGCTATTGCCGCCGCGCGGTCAGAGTCGTAATTTTTCCCGAAGTATCTGTTGCCTATGAGCGCCAGTGCATGGGCGACGACGGCAACCTCGCAGGCATGCTCGCTGAGCGTTTCCACGCTGGAATTGCGCATCAGTCCCCATCTGCGTATATATTTCTGCCTGAAAACCAGAGCATAAAAACCGAAATTACTCATTTTTCTACTTCCTTATATTTATTCTTTCTTATTATCATACCATACGCGCGGCGAAATTTCAACTCTATTTTTCAAAAAAGAAGCGAGCAGACGACAGAGGAAAAGAAAACGCAGAATATCATCGTGAGAAGCGCGGCGAGGAGTGTATGCCGCGTTTTCTTTATGCCGACGGAGCCGAAGTATACTGCGGAAATATAGAGCACGGTATCGCCCGATGCGGCGATGACGGAGGCAACGCGCGCGGCAAAACTGTCCGCTCCGCACCTGCGGTAAAGCTCGGCGAGCACGGCGCTTGAGGCACTGCCCGATACCGGACGCGTCAGCACGAGCGGGAGTATATCCGCGGGTATGCCGAGCCGCACCGCAAGAGGGGAGACGAGCCGCGCGGCAAAATCGAGAAAGCCCGAAGCGGAGAGCATCGATACCGCCACGAGCAGGGCGATGAGAGTGGGCAGCAGCTTCACGCAGGTGGCGATGCCCTCATTTGTGCCGAGCAGAAAATCATCGAATGTCGCTTTCTTTGAGAAGGTCAGCATAGCGCACACAAGCAGCATGACTGCAGGAATAACAAGTGCGGAGAGGAGCTTCATGCCCTGCTCCTTTTCGGAAAGAAAAAGCGGAAGCCGCGCGCGAAAATCACGGAAACAATCATGCATACGCCGGAGCATATCCAGACAGCCGTTATTATATCAAATGGGTCTGCCGCTCCCGCCGCCTGCCGCAGTGCGACGACTGTAGACGGCATAAAAGAGAACGCCGAGGTATTCATTACGACAAAAGTGACCATATCATCGCTTGCGTATTCGCCGTCGCAGTCGGCGGAGAGCGCCTCCATCGCCTTTATTCCGAAAGGCGTTGCGGCATTTCCCATGCCGAGCATATTTGCGCTGATATTTGCCGCTATTTCCTCGCGGGCGATGCCTTTTTTCATGCTCTCGGGAAAGGCAAGGCGGAGCAGGGGAGAGATGAGCCGCGCGAGAAATTCGCATACGCCGCATTTCTGCATCACTTTCATCACGCCGCACCAGAGCGCCATCATGCCCATGAGCGAAATCGTCAGTGTAACTGCGGTTCCCGCACCCTCTACAACGGCACCCGAAAGCGCTTCAATATTCCCGCTTATCAGAGCAAAAACGAAAGAAATCGCGCAAATTATGCAAAATATTGTTTTTATCATTATAAACAACCTCTTTATTTAGGAGAATTTGAAAAAATTGTAAATATAAGGAAATTATCATTGACTATCGGAGAAAACTATGATATTATGTCATTACAAACTAATATTTTTCAGGAGGAATTAAGATGAAATCAACCGGCATCGTAAGACGGGTAGACGAGGTTGGGCGAATTGTACTTCCTATGGAGATAAGAAAATCACTCAATATCGATACGCGCGATCCTGTCGAAATTTTCGTGGACTCAAACCAGATAATTCTTCGCAAGTACGAGCCTGCCTGCATCTTCTGCGGAAGCGCGGATGATGTCCGCATTTTCAAGGGCAGAATAATATGCAAAAACTGCGCTAAAGAGCTTTCAAAGTAATTATATTTTCCTCGCTTTGGCTTTATTACATAAATATAAAATGCGTCGGACTATCCCGACGCATTATTTTATTCTTACGGGCAGTGGCTTCTCTTCACGCAAAAGTACATCCGAGTTTTCTTCGGAGAAAAGTATCTCATAATGGCAAAAAAGCTCACCGCGGCGAAGCCGAGGTGAGCTTTTCTCTTTATATTTTCATAAATACAGCCGACTGCGCGGGGATTCTGATTTTTTTGCCGTCCGCTTCCGCTTTGCCGCCGAAAGAGTAGAGCACTTCTTTTGCGATAAGTCCGCATTCGAATTCGGCGGGTCTTGCCGAGGGATTTATCACTGCGAGTATCTTTTCGCCGTCCGCTTCTCTCGTATATGCGAGAGGATAGGCGTTCTTTTCCGCACAGATGAAATCTATCTTTCCCTTGCTTTCGAGCGCGGGATGCGCCTTACGCAGAGAAATGAGCTTCTTAACCTCATGGTAGAGCGAATTTTCATCCGCGATGCTCTTTTCCACAGTCGGGCGGTTCGGGTCCGGGTCGAGCGGGATATAGAGTTTATCCGGCGCGGAATTTCCGAAGCCCGCGTTTATACCGCTGTCCCACTGCATGGGCGAGCGAGAGCCTGTTCTGCCGTAGCCGCCCTCAACAGAGGTCAGCCCTTTGACATAGCGCATGCCTATCTCATCGCCGTAATAGATGAATGGTGCACCGGGCATGGAGAGCAGAAAGGCAAAAGCCAGCTTCATTTCCGTTTCGTCGAGAGTCAGCGCCATGCGGCTCATATCGTGGTTTCCCGAGGGAATACATATAAGCCCCTTGCCGTCGGTCTTGGCGTAGCTTTCCTTATATTTATTTACAAATTCCGAGATATCGCCATCCGCCTTGGCGGAGAAATACGGCTTGTCTGTACGAAAAAGCTCGGGATAATGTGATGGCCCGAAATGAAGCAGAAAATCCATATGGAAGCCGCCGAGGAGTGATTTGTCGGGCTCGCCCCATTCGGAAACGAGCACTGCCTCGGGATATTCGGCATCGAGAAAAGAGCGGACATTCTGCCAGAGGGAGATATTGCCCTTGCCGTCCTCGTCGTTTTTGACGAGCGACCCTGCCATATCGACGCGGAATCCGTCGCAACCCATGCCGAGCCAGAAGCGCATTACATCTTTCATCGCTTCCAGTGTCGCTCTCGGTCCCTCCGCGTCCATCGGCTGCTGCCATGGGCGCTCGGGCTTATAAAAACCGTAATTGAGCGCGGGCTGATGCGAGAAGAAATTTACGGCGCAGACGCCGTTTCGCGGAGAAAAACCGAGGATGCAACTCATGCCGGGCTTTTCCCATATGCTGCCGGTCCAGACATAGCGGTCGGTATATTCGTTCTTTTCCGCTTTCATCGATTCCGTAAACCACTTGTGCTTTACGGAGGTGTGCCCGGGGACAAGGTCAAGCAGAATCTTCATGCCGCGGCTGTGTACCTCGCGGAAGAGCCTTGCAAGGTCATCGTTTGTGCCGTATCGCGGCGCGACGGTATAATAGTCGGAAACATCGTAGCCCGCGTCACCGAAAGGCGACTCAAAGAGCGGATTCAGCCATATCGCGTCGCAACCGAGCTCCTTTACATAATCGAGCTTTTCTATGATTCCGTTTATATCTCCCATGCCGTCTGCATTTGAATCGCGGAACGACTGCGGATATATTTCGTAAAAGACGGCAGTGTCAAGCCAATGTGCCATATAAATCTCCTTTTTCAGAGGTTCAGAATTTTTCGGTTTCGAAAGCGTCCCACGGGATGTTGACCGTCTTACCATGCGAGATGAGCTCGTCTATATGCAGAAGGAGAGGGAACTGCTCCTTTGTCGCTTTGCCGGCGGCGATAAGCTCCTTGACAGCCTCTGCCGTTCTGCCGGCGATGACGATGGACTCGAGAGTTACGCCCTTGAGGGTTTCCATAGCGTCGTCAAAGGACATTCCCTCGCCGAGAAGAGTGCCGATGCGGCGGGTTCTTCCGCCGAATACGGTGACATAGAGGTCGCCTGCGCCAAGCGTGATATTTTCGGGTCCGCCCTCACAGATATCGAGCAGGCGGATCATTTCCTTTACAGCCTGACCGAAGAGCGCCGCCTGAGAATTGTAATGCTCAAACTGTCTGCCCTCGCGCTTGTATGACATGCCGATGGCAAGCGAAACGCCGAGCGCATATGCATTTTTCAGCGCAACGGCGCACTCAACACCGCGGACATCGGTCGAGAGGCTTACATGATAGTAATCCGTCTCAAAGAGAGAACGAATCCAGCGGAGCTGCTCTATGTTTTCGCCGCAGAATGTAACCTCTGTCGGGTCGTGGTCGGCAAGCTCATAGCTTGTGCATGGACCGCCGACTGCATTGAATGAAATCTTCTTGTCTGTCTTTGCGCGGTATACCTCGGGGTAGGAAATAAGCTTGCCTGCGCCGAGATGAACCATGCCCTTTGTTATCGAGAGGACGGGAAGCTCCTCGGGAATAACAGGGATAACATTTTCGATAAACCAATCGAGACCGAAAGAAGAAACGCCGCCGATGAGCAGGTCTGCTCCTGCCAGCGCCTCCGCAAATTCCTCATACTGATAGTATGTGATGCCTGCCGGCATTTTTCTTTTCAGCGTGAGATGCTTGCCCGTTGCTCTCGCGTGGTCGATTATCTCGCGGTCGAGCGGAGTGCCGACGATTCTTATCGTGTTGCCGTTGTCGGCGGCGGGGAATGTTATGGCACTGCCCATCATGCCTGCGCCGATTACTGTGATTACTGCCATTTTTATTCTTCCTTTCAAATTAAAAAATCAGATGTTTCCCGAGGTGAGCTTTATCAGCAGGTTCAGGTCATCCGGCTGAACCTTTGCCTCGTGTGCCGCGCGGTTTCGTTTTACCGCGCCGCATTTTTCGCATTTGTGAATGATGATATATCCCTTTTTCGGGTCGGGTTCCACCCTTATCGGGCGCATGATACCGCCGCATGGATTAGCTCTGTCTCCCGGGTTTATATCGACATGGAGCGAGCAGAGGCATCTCGGGCAATGATTGCGCGAACTGTAGCCGAGCGGTTGAACCTCAAGTCCGCAGTTTTTGCAGATGAACGAGTTGTCGTTTTTCGTAAAAAGCTTCTGCTCCGTATATCTCACCTCCGAATATTTTTCTTCATATATTATGCTACAAAAAAAGCCTTTTGTCAAGTATTCCGCTTGACTTTTCGATATGATTGTGATAAACTTCAGGTGTAAAATACCTTTTCCAAAAGGAGGCTTGAAAATAATGAAAATAAGCGTGCAGACAGGTTATACCATCGGCGTGCTCGGCATCGACGCCGCTTTTGATGCGTACCGCAGCGCAGGCTTTGATTGCGTTGACCTCGGTATAGATGAAAATGTCACCATTTCATGGAGAGAAAAGCTGAACGGAGACGAAGACCCGTTTTTCGGTGACAGAAACAACTATATGGCGTATGTTGCCGCCATCAAAGCTGCAAGCGAGCGCACCGGAGTGAAGATAGGGCAGGCTCATGCACCTTTTCCGCTCGGCTCATACGGTAACGAACCAATGAACGCCCGCGGAATAGAATGGGGCAATATCTGCATTGAAATATGCCATCTGCTTGGCTGTGACAAGCTTGTCATTCATCCGCTCCAGTCTATAAATATGCGTCAGGATCCGTCATCAAGCGCTACTGAGTGGGAAATGAATATTCCGCTGTACACGGCACTTATTCCTCAGCTTCGCAAATATAAGGTTACCTGCTGTCTCGAAAATCTCTGGAAGCTTGATTATACTACGAAAAAGATATACAGCGGCGTATGCTCGGATATCGACGAAGCATGCAGATATATCGATTATCTCAACGGAGTTGCGGGAGATAAGCTTTTCGGATTTTGCCTCGATACGGGACATCTTACACTTGCTGCGCTTGATACAAAGCAGGCAATAGAGCGTCTCGGCGACAGACTTGCGGCTCTCCATATAAACGATAATCACGGAATAGAGGACAACCATGTCAATCCTTATTCCGGCGTGACGCTTTGGGACAGATTTATACGCGGCATAGCGGAGTCGAATTTCAACGGAAATCTGAATTTTGAGACATTCGGGCAGTATAAAGCCGTACCCGACGATTTCATTGCAACGGCACTCGGCTGGACAGCCGATATAGGCAGATATTTCGATAAGAAGATAGCGGAGATAAGAGCCGCAAAATAATAAAAAAGCATTACGGTGTTCTTCGCCGTAATGCTTTTTTATCTTCTGTTTGTCTTGACTTTCTCATATGCTTGTGCTATACTTCAGGTGTAAATATATTTTTTCCAAACGGAGGAATGCTTACGATGAAAATAGGTGTACAGACAGCTCATACGATAGACGCGCTCGGCATAGACGGCGCTTTTGACGCATATCGTGCCGCGGGCTTTGATTGCGTCGACCTCAATCTCGACGACCGCCCCAAAATCTCTTGGAACGAGCTCCGCGACGGCGTGGAGGATCCTTTCTTCGCGAGCGAAGAGGGATATATGCCTTTTGTCAATGCCGTGAATGCGGCAAGCAAACGCACGGGAGTGAAGATAGGGCAGGTTCATGCGCCTTTTCCGCTCGGCTTCCGCGGACTGGAAAAGGCAAACGAACGCGGTCTGCGCTGGGCTAAGACATCCATAGAAATATGCCGTCTTTTCGATTGTGACAAGATAGTCATTCACCCGCTTTTTGACGGAAGCCTGAGGCAGCACCCGACGACGAGAGATGAGGAATTTGAAATGAACATTCCTTTCTATTCCGCGCTCATCCCGCTTCTCAGTAAATATCATATCACCTGCTGTCTTGAGAATATGTGGGCTCAGGACTGGCAGACAAAGAAGATATACAGCACGGTCTGCTCGGATATGAGCGATGCCTGCAAATATATCGACCGTCTCAATGAGATAGCCGGCGAGAAGCTTTTCGGCTTCTGCCTTGATATCGGACATCTCGCGCTTTGCTCGCTTGATAATTACGATGCGATAAGAGAGCTTGGCGACCGCCTTGTGACGCTTCATATCCATGATAATCAGGGCGGCATAGACGATAATCATGTTATCCCGTATATGGGAATCATCTATTGGGAGCGCTTTATTCGCGGGCTTGCCGATGCCGGATATAACGGCACGCTCAGCTTTGAGACGGCGGGGCAGTACAGAAAGGTGCCGACGGATCTGCTCCCCACCATGCTGAACTGGACGGCGGACATAGGCAGATATTTCGATAAGAGAATAGCCGAAATGAGAAACGCAAAATAAGAAACGGCAATAATGAAAACCCTTGCCTGACCTGATTTGGTCGGGCAAGGGTTTTTGTATCAGTGCTTTGTTTTTGTATATGTGCCCTTCATCGCATTTTCGAGAGTTTCATTGCATGATTTTGCCGCGGAGGCAGCCGCTTTTGCAAGATTGTTTTTGCCGGATACTATCATATCGCATACTTTGCTGTTGAAGCCGGTATCCTCATTGAAGATGCCGTAGTCGAAATTGAGAGAGCCGAGAACGATATCGAGCATTTCACCCGCGCCCTCATCACAGAGGCACTGTGTCTTGATGCATTTGATGTATTCGGGATAGAGAAGCATTTCCGAGTGATAGCCGAATACCTCGAGGAACTGTGCCGCTTCATTCGGATTCAGTATCGTGTCGGGAACGCGGATTCCGTAGCCGCGGTTTGAAACATACGTGCCGTAGTTTTCCTGCGTTTCGTCGTATTTGGGGAAAGGAACCACAGCAAGACGCTTCTCATCGAATTTTATACCGTAGTTTATCATCTCGTTGTCGGAATGGAGCCTGTAAAGCCACTGAACATTGAAGAGCGCCTGCCCGTTTGCGAGAGCATTGACGCTGTTCAGTTCGCCCGTAGAGCCGAAAGCGGGATTTTTGTAAACCGAGCCTGCGAGGTCAATCAGACTGCTTACAAATGAGAGGTCTGTATTGCTGCTGTCCATGCAGGCATATCGGTCATTCTCGTTTTTTACCACGCTCTTGAGACCGAAGCCGTAGAAAAGCCCATACTGGCATTTTACATTCGGATTTATGAGCAAGCCGAAAATATCACCGTCCTCGTATTTCATTTGCGAGTTACCGTCGACATCCGTGCGAACCGCTTCCATGAGTGTGAGCATCTTGTCTACAGTCCATTTGCCGTTGCGCACGGTCTGATAGAGGTCTATATCCGTTTTGCCTGCCGCTTTTGCGCGGTCATATATATCCATATCGGCAAACATAGAGACTACCGAGTCATACATATTCAGATTGAATTTTCCCGAGAGCGAGTGCACGACTTTGGCTCCCTCATATGTGAAGCTGAGCGTATCGATATAGTCCTGATTCCACCAGCTGCGGGTAAGGTCGATATCGAGCGCCGCGATATTATAGCAGGGCATGCCGTATTCATACCAGAGGCGCATGGAGAAATCATAGTTGTGCTGTCCCGTAGCTCTGTCGGTGCTTATCAGCACGCGCGTATCGTCCGATTGCGTCTGCGTTATCTTGCAGTTGTAGAGATTTTCGATAACGGAATTTCTGTTTATTATCGCTTCTGTTATCAGGTTATCGCTGCCTGTAGCCTCCGCGTATATTTCATAGCAGTCCCAGCCGCCGCTCCAACCTTGCTGAACAGCGAAGTTGAAAGTTTTTCCGCCGAAGTTTACATCCATGAAATCGGGGTGCTTTTCCTTGCCTGTGAGCGCAGTCGTGCCGCCGTCGGTGACCGTCGTTTCGCCGGATGCGGCTGTTGTACCGCTCGCCTGCGAGGTGTCGGATGTTGCCGCCGATGATTTTGTCGTAGCCGATGTTTCGCCCGAGGTTGTCGTTTTCTCCGTAGCCTTGTTGCCGCTCGTTGTATCGGGGTTTTCTTTTCCGCACGATGCGAGAAGCAGTATGCACAAAACAAATGAGATGGCGAGTAATGCCGAAATTATTCTTTTCATATTGCCGTCCTTTGGTTTTTATTTTTGTATATAAATATTATATTATTTTGCGGCGGCAAAGTCAATTTGCGCAGGGATTCCGAGTGATATTAACAAAAAAATGAATACAAAAAGCAAAGATGAAGCAAATTCGGCAATTTCTGTTTGTGCAATGCACCTAATCGGGAGAAATGAAATTTATGCAAAAAAACAGGAGCGTGCGCTCCTGTTTTTTCATGTATTCTTATTTCATCTTTTTGTATGTGTCGCTCATAGCTTGGTCGAGAACATTCTGGCAGGTCTTGGAAGCGGAGGCGATAGCCTTGGAGAAGTTATTCTTTCCGCTTGTTACCATTTCGCCGATTCTGTTTATAACTCCGGTGCTTCCGTTCCAGATGCCGTAGTCACAGCGCGCTGATTTCAGAACGATATCGAGCATTTCGCCCGCGCCTTCATCGCAGAGGCACTGGGTCTTGATGCACTTGATATATTCGGGGTAGAGAAGCTTTTCGGAGTGATAACCGAATACCTCGAGGAACTGAGCTGCCGCCGTATGGTCGGTGATAGCCTTGGAAACCTGAAGTCCGTAGCCGCGGCTGAAGATGAAGGAATGATAATCCTCCTGATTTTCATCAAATTTCGGATAGGGAACGACAGAGATGCGCTTTTCGCTGAAATCTATGCCGTAGTTTACATATTCGTGGTTGGAATGAAGTCTTATTGTCCACTGTGCGCTGAAGAGCGACTGACCGTTTGCCAGTGCCTTTACGCTGTTGAGCTCACCTATAGAGCCGAAAGCAGGGCTCTTATATACTTTGGTTGCTTCATCTATAACCCTGCTTACATAAGCCATGTCGGTATTGGAAGCATTGATGCTGACATACTGGTTGTTGTCATCCTTCATAACGGTCTTGATTCCCGTTGAATAGAAGAATGCATATTCGGAGATGGAATTTTTATGTGCAATGAATCCGAAGATATCGCCGTCATCAAAATTCAGCTGAGAGTCGCCGTTTACATCGACTTTAGCCGCATCCATAAGCTCAAGCATTTTTTCGACTGTCCATGTTCCGTCTTTGACGGTCTGATAAAGGTCGATATTTGTTTTGCCGGAAGCAACGGCGCGGTCATATACGTCCATATCCACGAAGAGCGTGTTTATTGAATCGTACATGATGAGATTGAATTTGCCCGAAATCGAGTGGAGCACTTTTTTGCCGTTGTAATCGAAGCTGAATGTATCGATATAGTCCTGATTCCACCAGCTGTGGCTGAGATCTATATCAAGATTTGCGATATTCATGCATGAGGAAGAGAGATTATACCAGAGTCTCATGAGAAAATCGTAATTGTTTGTTCCGAGAGCGATATCGTTGTCCACAAGGCTCTGCGGGTCATCGCTTTTGGTTTCTCTTATCTTGCAGTTGTAGAGGTCTTCGACTACAGAATTTCTGCTTATTACGGCTTCCGTGATAAGATCGTCTTTTCCGGTGGCTTCCGCGCATATTTCATATGTGTCCCAGCCGCCGCTCCAGCCTTTCTGCGTGACAAAATTGAATGTCTTGCCGCCGAAGTTCACATCCATGAAGTCGGGATGCTTTTCCTTGCCTGTCAGCTCTGTTGAGCCGCCGGGAACTGTTGTTCCCGTGTCGGTAGCCGAGGTTGATGTGCTTTCTGTCGTGTTCGTGCTTTCGCCCGAAGAGGTGGTTTCGCCGCTTGTGGCGGATGTGCTTTCCGTCGTCTGCTTTGTGCCGTCGGTTGTCACATCGGGGTCTTTTTGGTCCCCGCAAGCGGCAAGCAGAAGAGCAGCTGCAAGCATTGATACCGCGATAAGCAGGGATAGTGCTTTTTTCATAAAAATTCTCCTTGTTAAATTAGTTTAAACAGCGCTGTGTTACACTGCTTACACTTACATAAATTATACCCGAAAGCGCAGGCAAAATCAATTGCTTTTATGCCAAAATTATTGCCTGCTTTTTTGGTTAAAAAAGAGAGAAAAAAGGCGAAATCCGATGATGAGGAAATCCCGCTCTGCGCGGGGGCTTTCGGCGAATTTTGTGCGTTTGTTGCAAATGAATATATTTTGTAAGCTCCATGCGCTGTTTTGCTGACATGCAGGGAGCAGAAAATGAATGGGTGAGAACTTTATCTCTCACTTTTCAGTAATGAAAATAAAAGAAAAACATGCCATAGAAAAATGCCACTGTGCACTGCACAGTGGCGTTTTTCTGTTTTATACTTTTGTGTAATATATCAAAGACCGCGCTTGATATAGTGAGTATGGAGAACCTCATGAGCCGTATGGCTTCCGGGTGTGCCGAGGAACTCATCATAGAGCTTCTTGACGGCGGAATTTTCATGAGACTTGCGAAGATCCATATTCTTATCAGCCGTGTAGAGTATAGAGGCGCGCTTTGCCTTCAGGTCTACCTTAGCCTTTGTTTCGGCACTCTGAACAGGCTGACCGCCGCCGTTTACACAGCCGCCGGGACAAGCCATGATTTCAATGAAGTCAACCTTGAGCTCGCCTGATTTTACCTTGTTCAGCAGCTCAGCCGCATTCTTTGTGCCGCTGGCAACAGCAACGCGTACTTCCATATCGCCGAGCTTGTAGGCAGCTGTCTTGATGGGGGCTGTGCCGCGGACATCGTCGAAATCGAGCTTCTCAAGCTTCTTGCCGAGTATAACCTCTGCCGCCGTGCGGAGAGCAGCCTCCATAACGCCGCCTGTGGCACCGAAGATGGCACCGGCACCCGAACCGATATCAAAAGGCTTATCGAATGTGCCGTCGGGCATATTCTTATAGTCCACGCCTGCCTTCTTTATCATGCGGGCAAGCTCGCGGGTTGTGATAGCATAGTCGACATCAAAGATACCGTCGCCTGCCGCACTCTGACCGGGACGGCGAACCTCAAATTTCTTTGCCGTGCAGGGAATAGCGGAAACGAAAACGATATCTGCGGGATCGATGCCCATTTTCTTTGCATAGTATGTTTTGTACATAGCACCGAACATCTGCTGGGGAGACTTGCAGGTAGAGAGATTGTCGGTGAACTCAGGGAAGTAATGCTCGCAGAACTTGATCCAGCCGGGTGAGCAGGAGGTGATAAGAGGGAGCTTACCGCCGTTCTTTACTCTGTCAAGGAACTCTGTAGCTTCTTCCATTATCGTGAGGTCGGCTGTGAGATTCATATCGTATACGCCGTCGAAGCCGAGAGCCTTGATAGCGGAAACCATCTTTCCCTCTGTATCAACGCCGGGCTCAAAGCCGAAGCATTCGCCGATAGTGGCTCGGATTGAGGGAGCTGTGCAGATAGCGACATGCTTTGTCGGGTCGCTGAGCGCATCCCAGACCTTTTCTGTGTCATCCTTTTCATGGAGAGCGCCTACGGGGCAGGCAACTATACACTGACCGCAGGAAACGCACGATGTGGAAGCGAGCGGAAGCTCGAATGCGGAAGCGATATGCGTATCGAAGCCGCGGTTATTTGCGCTGATAACGCCGATGCCCTGCATATTCTGGCATGCACCTACACAGCGGCGGCAGAGAATACATTTCTCATTGTCGCGAACGAGGAATGCCGTGCTCTCATCGTGAGTAGGCTCGGGATACTTGCCCTCAAAATGCTCCTCATCGTCCACGCCGTAGTCGCGGCAGAGCTTCTGAAGCTCACAATCCTGACTGCGGATGCAGGAGAGACATTTTCTCTTATGAGTGGAAAGAACAAGCTCGAGGTTTGTCTTTCTGTTTTTCTGAATCTTGGGAGTATTTGTGAATATCTCCATGCCATCGTTTGCGGGGGTTACGCATGCTGCCATGAGACCGCGCGCACCCTTTACTTCCACAAGGCAAAGACGGCAGGCGCCTATCTCGTTGATGCCCTTGAGATAGCAGAGCGTGGGGATATCAATATTTGCGGCGCGGGCGGCGTCGAGAATGGTTGAGCCCTTCGGAACGCTGTACTCATTGCCGTTTATTTTTACATTTATCATATCCATTGTATTAAGCTGCTCCTTTCTTATGCCTTATAGATTGCGCCGAACTTACAAGTTGCGATACAAGCACCGCACTTGATACATTTAGCCGTATCAATTGTATGAGGCTCTTTGACCGCACCGGAGATGGCGCCGACGGGACATTTTCTTGCGCAGGCTGTACAGCCGCGGCACTTGTCCGCATCAATCTTGTACTGGAGAAGATTCTTACATACGCCGGCAGGGCATTTCTTATCCACAACATGAGCCATATACTCATCGCGGAAGTAGCGGAGTGTGGAAAGGACAGGGTTCGGTGCTGTCTGACCGAGACCGCAGAGAGATGCCGACTTTATGTATGCCGCGAGCTCTTCGAGATGGTCGATATCCTCAACGGTACCGTTGCCGGCGGTAATCTTTTCAAGAGTTTCGAGCAGGCGCATTGTGCCTATACGGCAGGGAGCGCATTTACCGCATGATTCATCGACCGTGAACTCAAGGAAGAATTTCGCGATATCAACCATACATGTATCTTCGTCCATTACGATAAGACCGCCGGAGCCCATCATGGAGCCGATGGCGATGAGGTTATCGTAATCGATGGGAGTATCGATAAGGGAAGCGGGGATACAGCCGCCGGAGGGACCGCCTGTCTGAGCGGCTTTGAACTTCTTTCCGTGAGGAACACCGCCGCCGATTTCTTCTACGACTTCGCGCAGTGTCGTGCCCATCGGAATCTCAACAAGACCTGTATTTGTAATCTTGCCGCCGAGAGCGAATACTTTTGTACCCTTGGACTTTTCAGTACCCATGGAGGCAAACCATTCTGCGCCGTTGAGTATAATCTGGCAGATGTTTGCGTATGTTTCAACATTATTTATTATAGTAGGCTTGCCGAAAAGACCCTTGACCGCCGGGAACGGAGGACGGGGACGGGGCTCGCCGCGGTTGCCCTCGATGGAGGTGAGCAGAGCCGTTTCCTCACCGCATACAAACGCGCCTGCGCCGAGACGGAGAGTGATATCGAAATTGAAGCCTGTACCGAAAATATTTTTGCCGAGAACGCCCAGCTCTCTTGCCTGCTTTATCGCAACCTGGAGGCGGTGAACCGCGATGGGGTACTCTGCACGCACATAGATATAGCCCTCGTCAGCGCCTATTGCATATCCTGCGATAGCCATTGCTTCGAGAACGGCATGAGGGTCGCCCTCGAGAACGGAACGGTCCATGAATGCGCCGGGGTCGCCCTCGTCGGCATTACATACGACATACTTCTTTACTTCGCCGCGGTTTGCGCAGGCGAATTTCCACTTTGTGCCCGTGGGGAAGCCGCCGCCGCCTCTGCCGCGCAGTCCGGAATCGGAGATTGTCTTTATTACATCGTCGGGAGCCATCTCTGTCAGAACCTTTGCAAGAGCCTGATAGCCTTCACTGCCTATGTATTCGTTGATGCATTCGGGATCGATGACGCCGCAGTTACGCAGAGCGACACGCTTCTGCTTGCCGTAGAAAGGAGTCTGGTCGAGAGCGAGGATTTCGTCGCCCTTTACAGTCTCTTTGTAAAGATATTTCTTTACCACATTGCCCTTTACGAGATGCTCGGAAACTATCTCGGGGATTTCATTTGGTGTGACCATGCTGTAGAATGTACCCTCGGGATAAACTATCATTATCGGACCGAGAGCGCAGAGACCGAAGCAGCCTGTTGTGACTACTTTGATTTCGTCTGCTATGTTGTTTGCCTCGAGCTCGGCTACGAGTGCGTCGCGCACTTTCATGGACGAGGATGAGGTACAGCCTGTACCGCCGCAGATGAGCACTGTCTTGCGTATGCCGTCGCCGGCGTCAACAAAGTGACCGTGACCGTGTCTCATGGCAAGCTTGGGCGCCATTTCGTTTCTTATGGCGTTAAGTTGTTCTATTGTTATCATTTGCCGAAATTCCTTTCTTGTTTTTTACTTCCGCCCGCATAAAGCTTCATCGCGGAAAAACGATATTTTTGCGTTCTGATTTTAATTACGCATCGTATTTTGCGAGAATGTCAGCTACATCCTTCGCGGTGATTCTTCCGTAAACATCTCCGTTTACGGTCATGACGGGAGCAAGACCGCACGCGCCTATGCAGCGTGTAGCCTCAAAGGAATAAATGCCGCTCTTTGAGATATCGCCGGGCTTTATGCCTGTGAGCTCGGCAACCTTATCGCAGATGGCACCCGAACCCTTTACATAGCAGGCTGTGCCGAGGCATACGCCGATGGCAACCTTACCCTTGGGATTGAGTGCGAACTGAGAATAGAATGAAACAACGCCGTATACCTCGGAAAGAGATACTCCGAGACCCTCGGCGATGATTTTCTGGACCTCTATCGGAAGATAACCGTAGATTTCCTGAGCGCCCTGAAGAACCGGCATGAGATTGCCCTGTACATTTTTGTACTGCGCGATCAGCTCGCGAAGAGCAACTTCCTGCTCGGCTGTTCCGGTAAATTCTACCGTAGTCAGTTTCTTTTTCATGTTTTTGACAGTCCTCCTGAAAATATTGATTTGCGGATGCGCTCCGAAAGAGTGCAGCCCCGTCTCTTCGCACAGAGCGGGTTTGCATCGGATTTACAGCCGCTTCGCTTGTGCACCGATATATTACACACTATATATCTCGATATATTATACACTACATAATCAAAAAAATCCATAGATTTTGCGAAAAAAACGGATAAAATTTCAAGAAAATTCGCTATTTTTCGGGTAAAAAGTTAAAAAAAGGCGGTTAGTTTTTGCTAACCGCCGATATATCAAGTTATTCATTTGTATAAAACCTTATTTCAGGATTTATACGCTTGTATTATTTTGTCACGAGATGGAATGCAAATCCTGCAATTTCATCCTTGAAGTATACCACAGTGAGGTTGCCCTTGTCGTCATACTTCGCAGTGGACTCGTCAAATTCGATTCCCATGCTCTCGAGATATGCTCTCGCTCTGTCGGGGAAGTTGCAGGCTATGGCGATATGTCCGTTTGTGCCGCGGAACATCGTTTTCATGACCTCAAATTCCGTGCCTGCAAAGATTGAGCTTCTGCCCTCGTTCGGAGCTACCATGAAGAGCCTGCAGAGGGTTTCCGCAGTCTTGCGCGCTGTCTCTTCGTTTTCGGAATTGATGCCGATGTGCTTTATCGAGAAGCCGTGCATGAGCGCGACAGCCTCGCGCGTGAGACGCTCTATCTCGTCGAATTTTCCCGCTTTGATAAGCGCATCCTTGACCATGAAGCTGCCGCCGCAGGCAACTATCTTCGGGAATTTCAGATATGTGAGGATATTTGTCGCGTCGATGCCGCCTGTGGGCATGAATTTCAGCTTGCTGTAGGGAGCGGAAACGGCTTTCAGTACGGCGAGACCGCCGGAAGCTTCGGCAGGGAAGAACTTGACCACATCAAGACCCAGCTCCATAGCCTGCTCCATTTCGCCGCAGGTTGAGCAGCCGGGAACAACGGGATATCCGTTTTCGATGCAGTGCTTTACGACTCTCGGATTGAAGCCGGGGCTGACGATGAATTTCGCGCCTGCCTTGACGGCGCTGTCTGCCTGCTCGGGAGTGAGAACAGTGCCTGCGCCGATGAGCATATCGGGATAAGCCTTTGTCATGCGGGCGATGGCTTCTGCTGCCGCGTCTGTACGGAAAGTAATCTCCGCGAGCGGAAGTCCGCCTGCGATGAGCGCCTTTGCCAGAGGCTCGGCATCATCGGCATTTTCTATTTTTACTACGGGAACTATGCCGAAAAGCCCTACTTTTTTCAAGATATCATTCATTTTGAATCATCCTCCGAATGAATTTATTTACATTCTTTAATGTATCACAGAAACGGCGTTTTGTCAATGCCTCGGTTGATTTTATCCGATTTGTCGCCGTTTATTTTTGCTTTCGCAAAGCGCGGGTATAACGCAAAAGGGAAGCGCGAGGCTCCCCTTTCTGAAATATTATTCTGTTCTGAGCGCGACTACGGGGTCTTTCTTTGCCGCACTGCGCGAGGGAATGATTCCCGATATGAGCGTTAGCAGCATGCTGATGCATACGAGTATTACCGCCGCGCCTATCGGCAGATATGCATTGAGATTTCCTATTCCCGTGAGCGAATGGAGTATCAGATTTATCGGTATGCAGAGCAGATAAGTGAAGAGCACGCCGAACATGCCCGAGGTAAATCCGATTATCACCGTTTCCGCATTGAACATGCCAGAGACATTCTTTTTCGAAGCGCCGATGGCACGGAGAATGCCTATCTCTTTTGTTCTCTCCTGAACAGATATCAGCGTTATGACGCCTATCATTATCGAAGATACGATGAGCGATACGGAGACGAACGCTATCAGCACATATGTGATGGCGTTGATTATCGTCGTGACGGAGGACATCATCAGCCCTACATAATCCGTATATGTTATCTTGCCTGTCTCGTCTTTATCCGCATTGTAATCGTCTATGGAAGCTTCGAGTGCTTCCTTGTCGGCAAAGGTTGCGGCATAGAGATTTATCCTTGAGGGAACCTCTATATCGACATAGCCGAGCTTGTGCATGACCTCGTCATACGATAAATCGGAAAACTCCGTTACAAGCCCGTAGTATTCCGCACACTGCTCATCGCTGTAGCCTGCGAGGGAAGCCGTCATTGCCGCGGAGAGCTGTTCCGTAGTCATGGCGGCGAGCTTTGCTTTCGCCTGCTCGGCATAGCTTGCTTTGACCTGCTCTGTTATTGCCTCGGTGAAGAGCGCCGTCAGCTTTTCTTCGCCCATTTCTTCGAGATAGGAGGCAATTTCCTCCTCACTCATGCCCGTTTCCTGCGCCATTGCCGCCGTCATCTGCGCGCACATCTGCTCGTATGTCACGGAGGAGAGTATCTGCTTTACGGAGGCATCGAGCACCTCTGCCGGCGGGATGCACTGTATTTTAATAAAGGAAGAAGCCTTGCCTGCGTCGTCAAGACCGGCGATATATGTTCTGAATTTTTCCGCCTTTTCGCTAACCGTGAGGTTTGCGGCGCTTTCCTCAAAGGGAAGCCCGGAGAGGATGCTCTTTTCGGGCGAGGCAATCTGCGCTTTCACCGCGTCGGACTCCGCCATGCGGGCGATGATATATTCCGTGAGAGCGTGGGTATAGCCTACGCTTCCCGAGAGCATGGGCGAGAGCGCGTCCTCCTTGGGACGGATGATGCCGACGACTTTGAGGTCTATGCCGTTATCGTAGAGATAGCGCATTCCGGCATCGGTATCGCGCATATCGGTATAGAGTCCCGTGCTCTGGCTTTTCACATAGCAATCGGAGGAGAGAACCGTGCGGAAAGTCATGCCGCAGATTTCCTCGTATGTCCACTTTTTCGTTTCCACGGGAATCTCGGTCTTGTTTGCCGCCGCTTCGAGAATCCTGTTTATATCTTCCTCGGATTTCAGTCCGAGAGAGTAGAGCGTGATATCGTCTATCTCGTTGTTTTTATCGACTACGAGAACTATCTGGTCATAGCTTGCCGGCCATGAGCCGTATATCACATCATACTGCTTTTCGATGAGTGAGCCTATCTGGCTTCCGTTATCGCCGCCGAGCAGCTCCTGCCACATTCCGTAAGAGGATGCGCCCGATGTCAGCGATGAGAAGATGCCCGTATTTCCCGATGACGAGCTGTCGCTCATCATGGAACTGCCGAAGAACTTCGCCATCAGCTTCTTCATCAGCGCTTCGGAATCGGAGCGGATTATCTTGCCGTCCACATTCTCGGTATACACGAGCATATCGAAATCATAGCTGTACTGAACGCCGCTGAGCGTTTTTCCGAGTCCTGTTTCCTTATCGAGACGCGAGCGCTCGATGTATTTGCGGAAATCGCGCAGGTCGTTTTCACGCTGACCGATATTGCTCATCGCGTTCACGAATTCGTAGAGCGACGGCTTCTGATATACGCCGTCCTTTTCATGTTCGGAAGAGTTTGATACGGGCGACATGAAAGCTTTCATCAGCTCGCCGAAATCGGTGTGCTGTGCTTCTATCGTGAGCGGGTATGAGGAGAGCGTTTCCTCCTGAACTATGCTTATATAGCTTGTCATGCCCTGCGAAACGGCAAATATCAGCGCTATGCCGATGATTCCGATGCTTCCCGCAAACGAGGTGAGCACCGTCCTGCCTTTTTTGGTAAAGAGATTTTTCAGCGAGAGCATAAACGATGTTCCGAAAGACATCGAGGGCTTTTTCTTGCGCTTTTTGCCGCTCGATTTTGCGCGCTCCGCTTCGTCTGCCGCCGCTTCGACTTTTATCTCTGCTTCGGAAAGCGGCGCACTGTCGCCGGTGACCTTGCCGTCGAGCATACGCACGATTCGCGTGGAATATTTCTCGGCAAGCTCGGGATTGTGCGTTACCATTATCACGAGACGGTTTTCCGCTACCTTTTTCAGTATCTCCATGACCTGCAGGCTCGTTTCGGTATCGAGCGCACCCGTAGGCTCGTCGGCAAGAATGATATCTGGGTCGTTTACGAGTGCACGCGCGATAGCCACTCTCTGCATCTGACCGCCCGACATTTCCGTCGGCTTCTTGCGCAGCTGCGTTCCGAGCCCCACATCCTCAAGAGCTTTTATCGCGCGGGCTTTTCTCTCCGCTTTCGGTATTCCCGAGAGCGTGAGCGAAAGCTCGACATTCTGGAGCACTGTCTGATGCGGAATGAGATTATAGCTCTGGAAAACAAAGCCTATCGAGTGATTTCTGTATGCGTCCCAGTCGCGGTCGCGGAAATCCTTTGTGGATCTGCCGTTTATCACGAGATCGCCCTCTGTATATTTGTCAAGTCCGCCGATGATATTGAGCAGGGTGGTCTTACCGCAGCCGGACGGACCGAGTATGGAAACAAATTCGTTTCTGCGGAAGCGCAGGTCGATGCCGCGCAGTGCGTTTACCGTCATATCGCCCGCCGCATAATTCTTTACTATGCCTTTAAGCTCCAACATTTGAATATATTTGCCTCCTTCGAGCATTGTTTTTAATTCTGTCATGATAATTATACTTTTTCGTCGAAAATAAGTCAATGAACCCTGTTTTAATTTTTTGTATCTAAAATATGTCCGTAATATCGCCTGTGCCTTTTTGCATATAATATCACGAGGTGATAAAGTATGGAAAGAGTAAGCGTAAACGATATGCGCGATAAAGAGGTGATAAATATATGCGACGGCAAGCGGCTCGGGTATATTTACGATGTTGAGATAAATGTCGTCACGGGATGCGTCGTGTCGATAGTGGTGCTTTTCGACTGCCGCATATTCGGCTTCGGCAAATGCGAGGAGCTTGTCATCCCGTGGGACAGGATATCGTGCTTCGGCGCGGATGCCGTGCTTGTAAATGTCGGGATAGACATATACGAGCGCCTCGGATGCAACGATAAGGGCGGCAAAAAGGGAAAATAAGCGCAAAAACGGTGTTTTGCAGAGCGCAATTGTAAACTTTTTGTGAACAAAACACTTTTTTCTTGCAAATATAAAATAGGTATGATAAAATAAATCGGATTTGCGGGAAACCACGCGAATACTAAAATATTTTATAAAATTCTCACATCCGGCAGGCGGCGTGCTTCGGTTCCGCATTATTGCGGTTGGCGCGCGTGGGCACGGGTGGCGGAAGAAACCAAAAGGAGTTTTAAAATGGCAGTTATCACACTCAAACAGTTGCTTGAAGCGGGCGTTCATTTCGGGCACCCCAAGAGAAGATGGAATCCTAAGATGGCAGAGTACATCTTCACACAGAGAAACGACACTTACATTCTCGACCTTTCCAAGACAATAGTAAAGGTTGAGGAGGCTTATGCTTTCGTTCGTGACCTTGCAGCAGAGGGCGGCACGGTTCTCTTCGTAGGTACGAAGAAGCAGGCTGCCGAAGCTATCAAAGAAGAGGCAGAGCGCTGCGGCATGTACTATGTAAATGTCCGTTGGCTCGGCGGTATGCTCACAAACTACAACACAATCAAGAAGAGCATTGCCCGTCTCGAAAGCCTCGAAAAGATGCAGGAGGACGGCACCTTCAATCTGCTTCCCAAGAAGGAAGTTGCAAACCTTATGAAAGAAATGACAGCCCTTGAGAAGAACCTCGGCGGTATCAAGACAATGCCCGGTCTCCCCTCCGCTATCTTCGTAGTTGACACAAGAAAAGAGCACAACGCTATTCTCGAAGCAAAGAAGCTCGGTATTCCGGTTATCGCTATAGTTGATACAAACTGTGATCCCGATGATGCGGATTACATCATCCCCGGAAACGATGATGCTATCCGTTCCATCAGACTTATCTCCTCTGTTCTTTGCGATGCCGTTATCGAAGGCAAGCAGGGCGAGGATGCAGCTTCCAAGACTGAAGAGACAGCAGAGGAAGCTACAGAAGCCGCTGCTGAGTAATTTCGGCAGAAAGCAACAATTCAGTATAAAAACAGGAGGATAATAATATGGCAAATATTTCCGCACAGATGGTCGGCGACCTCAAAAAGAAAACAGGTGCAGGTCTTATGGACTGCAAAAAGGCTCTCGTAGAGACAAACGGCGATGTTGACGCCGCTATAAAGCTTCTCCGCGAAAAGGGTCTTTCCGTTGCCGCAAAGAAAGCAGACAGAATCGCCGCAGAGGGCGTTGTCGATATAATGAAAGAGGGCAATGTTACAGCTATGGTCGAGGTTAACTCCGAGACAGACTTTGTTGCCAAGAATGCTACATTCGGCGAGTTCGTAAAGGGCATTCTCCGCACAATCATCGCTTTTAAGCCCGCTACGGTAGAGGAGCTCTTCACACTTAAATTTGACGGCACCGACTTCACGGTAGAGGAAGCTCTCAAGGATAAGATTTACACTATCGGCGAGAACATCTCCATCAGACGCTTTGTTATCGTTGAGGGTATCACAAGCACATATATCCACGGCGCAGGCGTTACAGGCGTTATCATCAAGTTTGAGGCTGACGATGCCGCTGCAAACAACCCCGGCTTTGCCGCTTTTGCAAAGAACATCGCTCTCCAGCTCGGTGCTTATGCAACACCTTACCTTGATCCCGCTTCCGTTCCCGCAAGCGTTATCGCTGAGGAAACAGCTATCATCAAGGAGCAGATAAAGAACGATCCCAAGAACGCTTCCAAGCCCGATGCTATAATCGAGAAGATGGCAGCAGGCAAGCTCGGCAAGTTCTATGAGCAGAACTGCCTCACAGAGCAGACATATGTCAAGGACGAGTCTCTCACGGTAAGCAAGTATGTTGCCGCTTGTGCAAAGGAATTCGGCGGAAACATCAAGATTGTCGGCTTTGAGCGTTTCGAGCGCGGCGAAGGCATCCAGAAGCGCGAGGACAACCTCGGCGACGAAGTTGCCAAGATGATAGGCAAGAAATAATTTGCATTTTCGTAAGATTATGTATAAAGGGCGGCTTTTGCCGCCCTTGTTTTTTTGTGGGAGGAGTACCTTGGAGCAAAAGTACACCTGAGTTTTCTTCGGAAAAAACATCTCACAATGGCAAAAAAGCTCATATATAATATAATGTAAGTGCGGACTTTCCGCACTTATTTTATATTGGAGTGATGAGATGAAAGATAAGAAAATAGCCGTCATGGGAGCGACGGGCGCTGTCGGGCGCGAAATGCTCCGCGTGTTACATGAATACGGCGTGCCGTGCGAAAATATTCTGCCGCTTGCAAGCGGCAGGAGCGCAGGCAAAAAACTGCCATACGGCACTGCCGAAGTGACTGTACGCGAATGCACAGAGGAGAGCTTTAATGGCGTCGACATAGTTCTCGGTGCGACGGATGCCGATACGGCAAGGCAGTTTGCACCGTTGATAAAGGAGAGCGGAGCGGTATTCATAGATAATTCCAGTGCATTCCGCATGCACGACGATGTGCCGCTCGTCATTCCCGAGATAAACGGAGATGATGCCCTGCGACACAGCGGCATAATATCAAATCCGAACTGCTCTACGATAATAACGCTGATGGCGGTTTATCCTCTGCACAGACTTTCTCAGATCGAGCGCATGGTGGTCTCCACATATCAGGCGGTCAGCGGCGCGGGGCGCGACGGCATGGAGGAGCTTATCGCGCAGAATAAGGCGATAGCCGAGGGCAGGGAGACAGAGAGCCATGCCTTTGCCCACAGGATAGCGGAAAATCTTATCCCGAAGATAGGTTCGCTTTCGGATGATGACTACACGAGCGAGGAGATGAAAATGCAGAATGAGGGTCGCAAAATCCTGCACAGCCCGTCGCTTGCCGTGACCTGCACCTGCGTGCGCGTGCCTGTCATGCGTTCGCACTCCATTTCTGCGGCGGTCTATACGAGAGACAGCATATCCGTTTCCGCGGCGAAAAGGGCGATAGGCGATTTTTCGGGCGATATCCTATATGATGCGCCCGAGGCGGAAATCTATCCCATGCCTATCGTCGCCGAGGGCAAAAACGATGTCTATGTCGGCAGAGTGCGCCGTGCGCTTGATAGCCCGCGCGGTATTTCGCTCTGGTGTTCGGGCGACCAGATACGCAAGGGCGCGGCGGCAAATGCTGTTCAGATAGCGGAATATATCTGCCGAAAATAAAACTTTTTTGCAAAGAGCGCGCAGGCGTATTGACTTCATGACGCCCGTCAATTATAATTATTACGGAGAGATTATCCAAAAACCACCGCTTTGCAACCGAAAAGTGCGTAATGCGCCGATGGGTTGCTTGATGTTTTCCGTTCAATCGGCTATAATGGAATCATCAAAAACAAACAACGGAGGCGATTATTATGTTGAATGAAAATCTCGCAAGGGTCAGAAAAGAGCGCGGGCTGACGCAGGAAGCGCTGGCTGTCAAACTGAATGTCGTGCGGCAGACGATATCAAAATGGG
This sequence comes from uncultured Ruminococcus sp., assembly GCA_905202255.1. Taxonomy (GTDB): domain Bacteria; phylum Bacillota; class Clostridia; order Oscillospirales; family CAG-272; genus Apopatosoma. The sequence continues at coordinate 28,844 of CAJKRH010000006.1, read as the reverse complement.
AAAAGGGAACCGCCGTTCCCGATGCGGACACACTGTGCAAAGTCGCGGACGAACTTGAGGTGCCTGTTTCCGAACTTCTCGGAAACTCCCTTCATGGCGAAAAATCTGATGCCGCGACTATCGCCACTTCGCTTGCGCAAATCAACGAACAGCTCGCGATAAGAAACCGCCGCACGGCTACGGTATGGAAAGCGGCTTGTATTACCGTGCTTGTTCTTGCCGCGCTTGCAGTGGGGATATTCTGCTTTGTCGGCAGAGAAGATAAGCTTCAGATTCCCGAAAATATAGAGGTATCAAATGTCACATTCAGCACGAAAAACGGCAATCTGATATGCATATTTGTGCCGAGCGTGGGAAGCTCCGATATCGATTATGAGGTGACTTACTACAGCCTCAACGGCTCTTTTCCGAGCGAAACCGTCAAAGCGCAGTATGAAAGCGGAATCTGCACGGCAACTATTGAAGAAAGCAGAATGCAAAAGCAGATGTCATACGGCGTGATTCTGAATATCAGGTATAAGAACGAGACGAGGACAGTGTCGCTCTCCGAATATTTTGTCTATAATATTAGCAAGTGGGAAAATATTAGCAAGTGGGAAATCCGCAGAGAGTGACGCGCGAAAACGAACTTTTTTGTAAACAAAACGCAGGTGTATTGACTTCGTGCAGTTTGTCAATTATAATTATAGAGAAAAGAAAAAAGAAAAGGAAAATTCAGGCATGAAAAAGCTAATTTGTCTTGCGGTAGTGCTCGCTGTTATATTTACTCTCGCGTCGTGCTCTGCGGGTGTTTCCGTACCGTACCGCATGGTGCAGCTGGCAAACAGATACAGCGAAATATTTGACTTAGAGAGCGGTATCGCGGCTTTTCGCGAAAAGCTCACATACCCCGATTTCGAATATGAGCTTTACTACGAAGCGGCGGAGAGCGGCAAGCTGACGACATACAATATATCGGAAAAAACGGACGGCTACACGATGAGCGCCTGCGACGGTACTGTGGTAATGGAGAAAGACGGAAAGCAGTATTTTCTGCTCATAATCAGCGGCACATATTCGGGCTTTGCCGATGAATATGCCGATTTTGCACATCCGCTCGATGCGGGAAGCCACTATCAGGTAAGCTCAAAGAAGAGAGCCGAGGGCGGCTATGAGGTCGTCTACAAGGCGGAGATAACGCCGCAGATGGCAGGCGAGCTATCCGAATACGGTGTAGTGCTCGGTGAATATATTTTCTCACGCCTCGTAGTGGATGAAAAATACCGTGCTCTCTCGATAGAATATTCGACAGGGAAGAGCGAGGGCGAACGCAAGCTGCTTACTCGCACATTTGAATATTACGGCGAGCCGAAAGAAAGCTTTGAAAATATGCCCGAAAACCGCGATGCCAAGGTAAAAATCGTTTATCCCGGAGGCAGAGCGGCGGAATTTTCCGTTCCCGAGGGATATCATATCGGCTTCTATATGCCGGATGTGACATATGAATTTTATACCGACGAGGGCTTTGAGACGCCTTTTGATGCCGATAATACGGCGATTTCGGGCGGAATTACGCTCTATGCAAAAGCCCTCGGAAAAAAAGCTTGAAAAAAAGATAAAAAAATCTCAAAAATGTATTGACATATTTCGATTATTATGCTATAATAACATCCGTCGCCGAGAGGTAAACGGCGATGGAAAATGCTGGTGTGGCTCAATGGCAGAGCAGCTGATTTGTAATCAGCAGGTTGATGGTTCGACTCCGTTCACCAGCTCCATATGGGAGCGTTCCCGAGCGGCCAAAGGGGGCAGACTGTAAATCTGTTGTCACTGACTTCGGTGGTCCGAATCCACCCGCTCCCACCAAAACACCTGCGCAACAGCGCGGGTGTTTTACTTTTTCACTATTCACTTTTCACTATTCACTTTTCACTTTTCACTATTCACTTTTCACTATTCCGCCTCCTGCTTATAAAAAACCAAATCCCGCACGGCGGGATTTTTACATTATGCGATTAAATTTGCACTTGTACTTGCAAATCGGGTAACTATATGATACAATAATGTCAAAGGGAGGCGAATTTATGGACCTTGTACTGATTTTCGGCGCGGGCGCCGTCGGCAAGATGACGGTAGGGCAGGAGCTGATGAAAATAACGGACTTCCGCCTTTTTCATAACCATATGATGATAGAGCCCGTGATTGAGATATTCGGAGAATTTAATCCCGCTGCTGTCGCAGGACTGCGCGAAGTTGTTTTCAGAGAATATATGAAAACTTCGCATCACGGCATGATATTTACTTTCATGTGGGCTTTCGATATGCAGTCCGATTGGGATTATGTCGCAGGCGTTGCCGCGGAATTTGAGGCTACGGGCGGCAAGGTATACTATGTCGAGCTGATAGCCGACACCGCCGTGAGAATCGAACGCAACAAAACGGAAAATCGCCTGCAGAACAAGGCTTCAAAGCGCGATACGGCGGTTTCCGAAGCGCGGATGCTTCGCGAGGATGCGAAATATCGCCTCGTGAGCCTGCCCGGGGAGCTTCCTTTTGAAAACTATCTGCGGCTTGACAATACAAATCTTTCTCCCGCCGAGGCAGCGGAGATTATAAAAAAGCATTTTGACCTTTAAATAAATTTACGGAAGAGAGGAAATTTTTACTATGAAAAAATCAGTCATAAAGCGGCTTCTTCTTGCTGCCGCGATATTTGTCTGCGCCTTTCTTGCTTCGTGCGGCATGAAAGACCCGTATCATACTCATGCTTTCGGCGATTGGCGCGTTATAAGCGAGGCTACATGCAGGAAAAACGGCTTGCGCGAAAGAGTATGCGAGTGCGGAGAAAAAGAGACCGAGGTGCTTAATGCCACGGGTCACAGCTTCGGCGAATGGGAAACGGCAAGGGAAGTGACCTGCACGGAAGACGGGCTCAGGGAAAGAACCTGCCACTGCGGAGAAAAAGAAACGCAGATTATCAAAGCGACGGGACATAATTTCGGCGACTGGACGCAGGTGAAAAAGGTTAGCTGCACAGAGGACGGAGAAGACGAGAGAGTCTGCTCCTGCGGCGAGAAAGAGACGCGCGCGATAAAGGCAGAGGGACACAAAAAGGTGACCGACAGGGCTATAGCGGCATCATGCGCTGCCGCAGGCAAGACTGAGGGCAGTCACTGCTCGGTCTGCGGCGAGGTTTTCACAGCGCAGCAGGTGATTCCCGCGCTCGAGCACAAATGGCAGGAGGCAACCTGCGCTTCTCCGAAGAAGTGTACGGTTTGCGGCAAAACGGACGGCGAGGCTCTGCCGCACACCATGGAAAACGGCAAATGCAAGGTCTGCGGTTATTTTTACAATGCGGTCATCTATGACGGAAATACCGTCAGAATCACATACAGAAGAGTAAAGAAAGTCAGAAGTGACGGCACTCGTCTTGAGCTTTTCTTCAATGTCGAAAACAAGACGAGCAAAACCATGATAATTCAGGCGGACGCCATCTCGCTCAACGGCTATTGCTTCAACGATATCAGCATGAGTTATAATGTGATTTCGCGCACCGTGGGAGAGATAAGTCTTTATATAAACGAATTTGATTCATCCCTTGTCGATGTCGATAATATCGAGTATGTCGGCGGTCAGTTCCGAATACTTGACGACGCTACGATGACTGTCTATGACACCGCAATCTGCACAAATGTCAGAGTCGATAAGCTCGGAACAGGCGGCATCCCCACGGATTTCAATGAGAAAAACAAGCTTTTTGAGGATTCAAACTGTGCGCTGTATTATCGCTTTATAAAGAAAAGTTCCGCTTCGTCAAGTCAGGCTAATCTTTATCTCTATCTCAAAAACAAAACTAATGGAACCCTGACGATACAGGCGGAAGCCCTCGCCATCAACGGTATCGGATTCTATCAGCTTATCGCGAGCGATGCAGTGCTTCCCAGAACGATAGGAATAGTCAATATCAATATCGGCGATTTCGATTTTCAAAAGGTGGATATAAACACTATCGAAAAACTCGGCGGACAGCTTGATATAATACAGAATGCTTTCAAGTCATATAAAGTGATATTCGCAAATTCGGACAAGCTTGAATGAGTTGCGGCTACGGGCTTGACTTTTTATAATTATATTTGCGGCAAATACAGACTGTGACTGAAAGAAAAATGCGGTAAATCCAAAATCGGATTTACCGCATTTTAAAATTTCATTTTAAAGCAGGGAAGCTACTACTTTCGGGAAATCATGGTAGTCATCTATCGTGAGGAAGCCAAAATCGGATTTGTAGACCGATTCGTCATTGCCGCCGAGTCCGTAGTCGTCGCCTACAAAAATCACCTCGTCATGCGCTATGCCGCGCTCCTTGCAGTATTTTGCGAGCGCATAATACTTATTATAGGGAGCGGGCGCCATATCAAATGAAGAAGAACCGCCGACAAATACATTGTAGTCGGAGAATACTTTGCAAACCTCATCGTATATTGCGCGGCGACGACTTCTGTCCGGGTCAAAGGCAAGCTTGTCCTCAATCTTCGCCTTTGTGCCGAGTATGGCAAATGTAACGCAGCCGGAAGCATGAAATTCAACGCTGTCGCCTGCGTATTCCGTGAATCCATGCTCTTTGCGGAGCATAGCCACGCGCGCTTCGCATGACTCTCTGTCGCAGGGCATAACATTATCCTCTTTTGTCTCGAGGTCGCCTGTTGCGGCATTGTATTCGGCATACTGCATGCCGTAGTTTCCGATTATATCAATCGGAAATCTGCCCATCTGCTCAAATATGCGGCGGCAGTTTCCCGCGCCTACCATGAGCAGCTTGTATTTTTTGCCGAGCGCTTCGAGCGCCTTTCTGTTTTCCTCGCAGAGCGGCGTTTTGTGACAGGTCAGTGTGCCGTCAAGGTCAAATGCAAGAAGCTTTATCATTTTTATTTTCCCCCCATATGTAAAGTTTATAAAATCAATCGAGTTTTACGCCGAAAAGCTGTGCCAGAGCGGAAATTTCGTCGCTTGAGCCGTTTTCGGAAATATATTTTGCAAATTCTTCTTCGAGCGTTTTCATATAATCGTCGGATATGCCGAATATCGCCTCATCCCCTCTTGCCACAGCGTCTTTTGCGGCTGTCGGCATAACCTTGGAATCGGCATAAATTTTCAGCATTTCCTGCTCATCGCGGTCGTCCTCCGTTGCTATGGATACGATATTTACTATGGAATCCGTTTCTTTTTTGTATTCTTTATCGGAAACGGAGGAGTCGCTTTTCGCCTGTCCCATTATGCGGTAAACATCGGATATGAGCATCGTACTGCCGCGGATATTCCTGTGGCTATCGGGGACGGCTTCCGCGAGAATTGCTATCGCATCGGCGACGGCTTCGGAAGAATCCGGATTTATGTTTTCAAACATTGCTCTGACATCGGTTTGATAGAAATCTATCTCTTTGCCGGAAATAAGAGTAACGACATCTGCAGTATCGCGGACATCGCGTATTATATCGGCAAATCTGTTCAGATCGGCGCATACCGTATCAGGCTTTGTTTCTGCAAATGCTTTTGCGATTGTTCTGATGAAGTCGTTTATTTTGACTTTCTGCTCGGAATATTCACCGCTTGTGTCGAGCAGGAGCTTTATCGAAATGTAGTCGTTATCGTCATGCACCGCCTCGGACATACCAAGGAGAATATATGCGACAGAGCTTTTATATGCCAGAGAACGATTGAGCTCGCCCGCAATATCGCGTAGTTTCTGAATATCCTCATCGGAAAAAGCTTCAAAGCTGAGATTATCTATGCTTTTGTTAACATCCTGAGCAATCTCCGAGAGGAGGTCTTTCAGCGGCTTGAAAGTATCGAGAAAAGCATCGGCAGCTATCGGAAAATCATGGTAAACATTATCTTTTTCACCGCATATCTTATAGCTTGTAAGTCCGCGGAAAGCAAAATTCGTAATACTGTTTATAAACCGGAAAGATGAAGACTCTGCCGATACAAATCTGTGAACCTTTTTTGCCGCCTGCACCGTATCTTCCGAAATGTCATATTTTCCGCTTTCGATATCGGCAATAACGGCATCTGTCATGTTATCTGCCGTCATTACATAGCCCGAGATGGGCATCCATACGGTAAAGCTTATGAGGATTGCCGTAAAGCCGCCGATAATCATTGATGCGGCGCGGCTTCCGGGTTTTGTCTGACATTCGCCGAGCTTCATTTTCTTTGTCAGCGCTATGGCGATTATTTTGTAGATTATGTAGAAAACTATGCCTGTTAAAATCCATATGAGCAGAAAAGCGGCAGGAGAAACTATTGCGGAGGCAATCGGAGACGAGTTTGAAACAAGTTCTTTTATCTGCGCGTTTTCGACATCGTTTTTACCCATCTCGGCGATGAACGGGAGATTTGCAAATGCTTTTGCAAGCGGGGCAGAGCAGGCTTTTGTGATGAAAAATGCCGCCACAGCCGAGAGAATATGCGACGCTGCGCGGATGCCTTGCAGAATAAGCGGTCTTTTCCATGCAAGAAGCAGCTCTATTCCGATAAGCAACGCGGTCAAAAAGAAAAATATAAACCATGTCATAAATGTAACTTCCTTAACAATATATTCAATATTTAGATAATAGCATTTTTCTTCTGTTTTGTCAATAAAAACAGAGCAATAAAGCCGCAACACAATGAAAAATAAAATCGGTAACATTTTTGTTTATTTTCAAAAAATATATTGACTTTTTGCCAAAAACATGGTATCATGATAAAGCGCTGTGAAACGGCAGGTTCTTTTTGCGTCTGACAGCCGCGAGCCCGTTTTCAATACGGAGGGATATCGAAGCGGTCATAACGGGTGAGCGCAGAAAAAACGATATGTTATATCGTTTTTGCAAGCGTGTAACGAAAATAAGGAGTATCGGAAGTGAGGTTTACCGCACGCGCGATGCGACTATATTTTCGGAAGGGCAGGAGCCGAAGTTATGACGATTTCAATATTTCAATCCGAGGAAACAGCTGAATAAAACCCGTTTTCAATACGGAGGGATATCGAAGCGGTCATAACGAGGCGGTCTTGAAAACCGTTTGGGGGCAACCCCGCGTGGGTTCGAATCCCACTCCCTCCGCCATATATATTTTTTAATTCGGAGAAGTACTCAAGTTGGCCGAAGAGGCGCCCCTGCTAAGGGTGTAGGTCGGATTTAACCCGGCGCGAGAGTTCAAATCTCTCCTTCTCCGCCAAAAAGAAAAGTCGCCAGAGGCGACTTTTCTTTTTCCTTTTTCACTTTTCACTCTTCATTTTTCACTTTCTCCTATCCCGATTTCCACGCATTTTGACCATGTTCTGCGGTCAAAATGCGGTCACTAAAAAGCGATGCTCAAAACTATATTTTCGCTTGCGCTTTCTGCTTCACTTGACTTTTTCGGATTTTGCGGTTATACTGATATCACAAAAAGTTTTTACTTGCGAGGAAGCTATGGAGGGGATTTTCAAAAGGCGTATCAATGATTACATATGGGCGTGTATTTTAGCTTTTATCGGCGTTGTCTGCGCGGCTTCTTTTTCCGTGATTATGATTTGGGCGCTTGCAGAGAATGAAGCGACAAGCAGTGACTTTGCGATTTTCGCGGCATTTATTGTGTTGGGGTTTATTTGTATCATATTCGGCATCGGCAATATTTTATCGAAATCGGGCGAATATATAAAAATCGAAAACGGGCGCATCTCGGCAAAGAGCAGTTTCGGCAAGCGACTTGAATGCGGGCTTGACGATGTGGAATTTGCCATGTGCGGCGATTATATGAGGCGCGAGCTGACGGTCAAGGCAAACGGCAAAAGATACGATTTCTCCTGCCTTGAAAACGCTCATAGACTTGCTCTTTACCTGAGCTCTCCGAAGAGAAACAAAAGGCAAGGCAAGAGCAGAGAAGAGCTGATTGAAAGTTATGACAGAGCAAATTACAGGCTGAAGCCACATGTTGCTGCGATGGTGCTGTCTGCGATTGTATTTATAGTCATAACCATAGCGTGCAGTGCCACCACGGTCGGAAAAGACGACGAATTTACGCAAAAGGCTTGGATTTGCTTTGCGATATTTATGGTGTCGCTTGTCGGAATGCTTGCGGCTGTTATGCTGTGCAGCACTCTTATAGAAAGGGATGATTTGGAGAGATGCATTGCCGTCGAGGGGCTGAGAAACAGCACATTTTACAATACACCGCTTTTTTCCGGCAATATTGTCAATGTATATCGCGATGAAAATATGTGTCGCATCTGCATCGCAAAGGTGCCGGCGGGCGAATTTTATTACACAATCGAAGAGATGAACACGGCAAGCATTTGCAGGTTTTCGCTTGCGACGGTGCATCACTCGGAGTTTTTTCCCGACAGAGAATCTCTCATGCGAAGTTTCGGCGAAAGCGCCGCGATGCTTTCAGATGTTACGGAAAATTTCAAATCAATAACATAAGCAAAAAGGCATGGAATCCTCGGATTCCATGCCTTTTTATCATTATTTTATATTACCGAGAAAATCAGTCCTGGAGAGCTGCCTGAGCTGCTGCAAGTCTTGCTATCGGCACGCGGAAGGGCGAGCATGATACATAGTCAAGGCCGATCTTGTGGCAGAACTCAACGGAGGAAGGATCGCCGCCGTGCTCACCGCATATACCGCAGGAGAGGTCGGGACGAACACTGCGTCCGAGTTCAACAGCCATCTTCATGAGCTTACCTACGCCAATCTGGTCGAGCTTAGCGAAAGGATCATTCTCATAAATCTTGGAATCATAGTAAGAACCGAGGAACTTACCGGCGTCATCACGGCTGAAGCCGAATGTCATCTGGGTAAGGTCGTTTGTGCCAAAGCAGAAGAATTCGGCTTCCTTGGCTATCTCATCAGCTGTGAGAGCGGCACGGGGAATTTCGATCATTGTACCTACTTCGTACTTGAGGTCGCTGCCTGCTGCCTTGATTTCCTCATCGGCGGCATCTACTACAAATTTCTTTACATACTTAAGCTCTTTTACATCACCTATGAGAGGAATCATGATCTCGGGAACAACATTCCAATCGGGATGATTCTTCTTAACTGCGATAGCCGCACGGATAACGGCTCTTGTCTGCATTGTGGCAATCTCGGGGTATGTTACGGCGAGACGGCAGCCACGGTGACCCATCATCGGGTTGAACTCATGGAGGGAAGTGATGATTTCCTTGATTCTCTCAACGCTCTTGCCCTGGTCCTTTGCGAGGCGGGCAATATCTTCTTCTGTTGTGGGAACAAACTCATGGAGCGGGGGATCGAGGAAACGGATAACGACAGGGTAGCCCTCGAGAGCCTCATAGAGCTTTTCGAAATCGCTCTGCTGCATGGGAAGAATCTTAGCAAGAGCGGCTTCTCTCTCTTCTACTGTGTCGGAGCAAATCATCTCGCGGAAAGCGGCGATTCTGTCCGGCTCGAAGAACATGTGCTCTGTACGGCAGAGACCGATGCCCTCTGCGCCGAGCTCACGGGCTTTCTTTGCGTCTGTGGGAGTATCGGCATTTGTACGAACCTTGAGCTTTCTGTACTTGTCAGCCCATGCCATGATTCTGCCGAATTCGCCTGCTATTGTAGCGTCAACAGTGGGGATAGCCTCGCCGTAGATATTACCTGTGGAACCGTCGATGGAGATAACATCGCCCTCGTGGAATGTCTTGCCTGCGAGAGTGAACTTCTTGTTTTCTTCATCCATGGAGATGTCGCCGCAACCGGAAACGCAGCACTTACCCATACCGCGGGCAACAACGGCTGCATGGCTTGTCATACCGCCGCGAACGGTGAGAATACCCTGAGCGGCTTTCATACCTGTGATATCTTCGGGAGATGTCTCAAGACGAACGAGGACAACTTTCTTGCCCTTGGCTTTCCATGCTTCTGCGTCTTCTGCCGTGAATACTACCTGACCGCAAGCCGCACCGGGAGATGCGCCGAGACCGCGACCGAGGGGCTTTGTAGCCTTGAGAGCCTTGGCATCGAACTGCGGATGGAGAAGTGTATCGAGGTTACGGGGGTCAATCATAAGAACAGCTTCCTGCTCGGTTCTCATGCCCTCGTCAACGAGGTCGCATGCGATCTTGAGAGCAGCCTGTGCGGTTCTCTTACCGTTTCTGGTCTGGAGCATATAGAGCTTCTTGTTTTCAACGGTGAACTCCATATCCTGCATATCGTGATAATGGTCTTCGAGAGTCTTGCAGACTTCGGTGAACTGCTTGAAAGCTTCGGGGAACTTGTTTTCCATTTCCTGAATCTTCATAGGAGTACGAACGCCCGCAACAACGTCTTCGCCCTGTGCGTTTACAAGGAATTCGCCCATGAGCTTCTTTTCGCCGGTAGCGGGATCACGTGTGAACGCAACGCCTGTGCCGCAATCGTCGCCCATATTACCGAATGCCATCATCTGTACGTTGACTGCGGTACCCCATGAATAAGGAATATCGTTGTCACGTCTGTAAACGTTTGCTCTGGGGTTATCCCAAGAACGGAATACCGCCTTGATTGCGCCCATGAGCTGTTCCTTAGGATCGGACGGGAAGTCTGTGCCGATCTTGGACTTATATTCAGCCTTGAACTGTTCGGCGAGTTCCTTAAGATCGTCAGCGGTAAGCTCTACGTCAAAGGTAACTCCCTTCTTTTCTTTCATCTCGTCGATGAGCTGCTCGAAGTACTTCTTGCCGACTTCCATAACGACGTCGGAGTACATCTGAATAAATCTTCTGTAACAGTCATATGCCCATCTGGGGTTGCCCGACTTCTTTGCCATGACCTCTACAACCTCTTCGTTAAGACCGAGGTTAAGAATGGTATCCATCATACCGGGCATGGATGCACGCGCACCCGAACGAACCGATACAAGCAGAGGATTCTCATGGTCGCCGAACTTCTTGCCGGTGATATGTTCCATCTTGTCGATGTATTCCATGATCTGTGCCTGGATCTCGTCGTTGATCTGTCTGCCGTCCTCATAATACTGAGTACAAGCCTCTGTCGAAATGGTAAAGCCCTGAGGAACAGGAAGACCGATCTTGGTCATTTCCGCAAGGTTCGCGCCTTTACCGCCGAGAAGCTCACGCATGGAAGCGTCGCCTTCGCTGAAAAGGTATACATACTTTTTGCTCATTACTTATGAACCTCCTGAATTTTAAAATACTTTTTTAGTTTTTTCTATGTCGCACATGGTATTATAGCACCTATTTTCAAATATTTCTACATTTTTTCTCAACAAAAAACACTTTTTACATTATGTTCAAAATTTCACATACATAATGCCGTCAATTTTTTCCAAAAACACAAAGGCGTGAATTATTTCACTCCGTCCGGCAATACTCATAGAGTAAATATCAAGAAAAAATGCCTAAAGTAAGGGGACGGAAAATATGCACGGCGGGAAGGTTGAAATCTGCGGGGTAAACACATCAAGCTTAAAGGTTTTATCGGCGTCGGAGAAAAAGGAGCTGCTTGCCAGAGTCAAAAACGGCGACATGGAGGCGCGCGACGAGCTTATACGCGGAAATTTAAAGCTTGTTCTGAGCGTGGTAAAGCGTTTTTCGGGCAGAGGAGAAAATCCGGACGATCTGTTTCAGGTCGGCTGCATAGGGCTTATAAAGGCTATCGACAACTTCGACGATTCCCACAACGTTCAGTTCAGCACATATGCCGTCCCGATGATCATAGGAGAACTGCGCAGATATCTGCGCGACAACAATGCGATAAGAGTCTCGCGTTCAATGAGGGATCTTGCCTACAAAGCGCTCAGCGTAAGAGAGGAGCTTTCGGCAAAACTTTCGAGAGAACCGAAGATTGAGGAGATTGCAAAGCAGCTCGGCGCGCAGAAAGCCGACGTTGCGGCAGCGCTTGACGCCATTGTGGATCCCATTTCCCTGTACGAGCCCGTTTTTTCCGAAAGCGGAGATTCGGTATATGTAATGGATCAGGTAAGCGATGACAAAAACACCGACGAAAGCTGGCTTGAAAGCATTGCTATCTCGCAGGCAATAGACAAGCTCTCTCCTAGAGAACGCAGGATAGTCACAATGCGCTTTTTCGACGGCAAAACGCAGATGGAGGTCGCAAACGAAATTCACATAAGCCAGGCTCAGGTCTCGCGGCTCGAAAAAGGCGCGCTTATTAAAATAAGGAAAGAAATTTAAATGTTTTCACGCGGTGTACCGGTCAAAACGGCGGCAGCCGCGTTTTTTATGTGGATTTTTTCCAAAAACCGTGTCCGAAAAGCCCAAATGTATAAATATTTTTGCGAAAACTGTTGACTTATCGGCGCCAAAAAGGTATAATATATGGCATAAGCGACTTTTTCTAACAAGAAAGGAAGAAAACTTTAATGAAAAACAGCGTATGTTCCTTTGTGCTTATGCTGCTGCTCGTCGTTCTCGTAACGACTGTGGCTGTTTTCGGCATAGGCGCATTCAATCTTCCCGGCGCGTTTGATGACGACGCCATAAGCAAAGGACTTGACCTTGTCGGCGGTTCTTCCATAACTTATGTTGCACAGCCCGATGAAAATGCCGAAAACTTCGACATGGCAACGGCTCTCGACACGGTTGAATCAATGCTCAGACAGCGTCTTGACACTCTCGGCTACACCGAGGCTACAATCGCAAAGATGGGCACGGACAGAATAAGAGTTGAAATCCCGGGTATCGACGATCCCGAGGACGCTCTTAAAAAGCTCGGCTCCACCGCAAAGCTTGAATTCCTCGATTCTTCGGGAAATGTTATCCTCGAAGGCAAGGACGTAAAGGAAGCCGTAGCAAACTACGGTCAGACAAGCGAAAGCTCCATGGGCTCGCAGTATTACGTCTCGCTCACCTTCAACGACAGCGGCAGACAGAAATTTGCCGACGCCACCGAAAAAATGGCAAAGCTTGCTTCTTCAAGCAAAAATTACATTGACATCGAACTCGACGGCGAAAACATTTCGAGAGCCTCGGTTTCGTACAGAATAGACAGCGACAGCTGCATGATCTCGGGCAACTTCACAAAGGACGAGGCAGTTTACCTTGCAGAGCTTATCTCCTCAGGTCAGCTCCCGGTTGTTCTCCGTGAAATCGAATTGAGATACGTAGGACCTACGCTCGGTTCCGAGGCGCTTGCTTCAAGCATAAAGGCAGGTCTTATCGGTACACTTATCGTAATGCTGTTCATGATTCTTGTTTACAGACTTCCCGGTCTTGTATCGGCGATAGCTCTTGTAAGCTACATTTCGATCTTCGCTATTCTTATAATCGTATTCAAGGTCAACCTCTCGCTGCCCGGCATCGCGGGTATTATACTTACTATCGGTATGGCGGTTGACTCAAACGTAGTCATATACGAAAGAATCAAGGAAGAACTCAACACCGGAAAGAGCACCAGAGCCGCAGTTAAATCCGGTTTCAGCAGAGCTTTCTCGGCAATTCTCGACTCCAACGTAACTACGATAATCGCGTCCATCGTACTTTGGTACTTCGGCACAGGTGCCGTAAGAGGATTTGCAATAACGCTCTTCATAGGCGTTGTGGTCTCTCTCTTCACCGCACTTTGCGTAACGCGCGTTCTTCTCAACTCGGTCACCAACATGGGTGCCGGCAGATGGCTGCTCGGTGCCAGAAAATCGCAGCAGGCGTAACGGAGGTGCGGAAGAATGAAAAATTTCAGCTTTACTAAAAACAAAAATATTTTCTTTATACTCACCGCAATAATGATTATCGCGGGAATCTGTTCTTTCGTTATCCGCGGCTTCAATTTCGACATTGAATTCGTAGGCGGTACCGAAATCAGCTATGACCTCAAAAAGACCGTTGAAAAGTCCGATGAGGACGCTATCAAGAAAATGGTGACCGACATTATCGGTGCGGACAACTTCTCCTCACTTCGTATTGTCGGCGACAACAAAAACACCGTCGTAATCAGAACCAAGCTTGTTTCGGCTGACGACGAGGGCAAGTGGGACGCTGCTGCTGCCGACGTTGAAGCTGCCGTAAAAGCGCTCTATCCCGATTCTACCACAGTTTCAAGCGCAGAGGGCAACTCGATATTCAGCCTTTACACCGAGGACAGCGGCACTGCCGTTACCGAGGACGATACAAACGCTATTAATGAGGCACTTACCGACGTTGTGCCCGACGCTACCGTTACAATAAGAGATGACGGCACGGTGAACGTTTCATTCGACGTTGCAGGTCAGATCTCCGAATACAGAGAAGCTATCTCAACTCAGATCAAAGAGCTTTATCCCGACGCAGTCTGGGAATCCACCGACACTGTAAGCGCAGAGGTCAGCACAAGCCTCAAGAAGTCGGCTATCGTTTCTGCTGTTGCGGCTATCGCGCTCATGCTGCTCTACATCGCATTCAGATTTGACTTCGGTTCTGCGTTTGCGGCAGTTCTCTGCCTTGCACACGACGTATTCGTAATGCTCGTTGCATACTCTGTTTTCCAGATACCCGTAGGTTCTACCGTAATCGCAACGGTGCTTACAATTCTCGGTTACTCAATCAACGCGACCATTATCATATTCGACCGCGTTCGCGAGAATGTAAAGCAGATGCCCGTCGGTATTCCTTTCTCCGAAAAGGTTGACGGAGGTATTAAATCTACACTTATGCGTTCTTTGAACACCACGATTACAACGCTTGTTACGATAGGTCTTATATACATTCTCGGCGTTACTTCGATAAAGCAGTTCGCACTTCCCCTTATCGTAGGTATCCTCGCAGGTGCATATTCTTCTATCTGCCTTGCAGGCAACTTCTGGACAATATTCAGAGGAAAGAAAAAGAAATAAAAACAGCAGTTTGTTTTCATGAGCCGCAGCAATGCGGCTCTTTTTTTTGCGCTATATTGAACCGTGCAAAGAAAATTTATCTTTTGTCTCTTTACATAAACTCATTTACAATGTATAATGTATAGTAACACAAAAGAAAGGCGGTGCTGTATGCAAACGGACACGCAAACGCAAAACCATGAGGTACAGACTTTGCAAACGAATAATTCCGGTTCAAAATTCCGTTCGGCAAAGAAGATGCCGCCGCCGAAAGAAAAAAGTTCGGGCATTACGCGCGTTTATACCGAAAAAAACCACGGCAGAGTAAATATAATAACAAATTCGCGCTACAACACCCAAAGCTCGTCGCGGCTCATGTCGCCTCTCGACGCCGAGCAGAGAAATGCGGCGCTTTACGGCACAACCTCCAACAGTGCGCTGCGCAAAAAACGAAAGCCGTCGCGCAGACTTTCACTGAAAAAAGCGCCTATCGTCCCGACAGCGCCCAAAGATCCGGTTACAATAAAGAAAAACTGGCTCATAAACCAGGTAAAACAACACGTTGCCTCGCTCGACATTCCGCTTTTGATTACGGCGCTGTTTATGTGCTTTGCAGGACTTATCGCCGTCAACAGCGCAACGCTTACATACGGCACTCACCGCTTTGTTATCGTGCAGTTCTGCGCCTGTGTTCTCGGATTCTGCGTAATGACGCTTCTTTCCGTCGCAGATTACAGGCAGCTTATACGGCAGTACAGGACAATAATCGCGCTGAATGCCCTTATGCTGATAGTGACCTACATTTTCGGCAGCAGCGTTACCGAAAGCTCCAACGCAAACTGGATAGACCTCGGTTTTATCAAAATTCAGCCGTCAGAATTCTCAAAGCTTATGTTTATTTACAGCTTTTCGGTACATCTGAGCTTGGTAAAGGACAGGCTGAACAAAATTTCAACCTTTATCACGCTGTTTATACACGCGTGTCTTATCTTCGGACTTGTGCTGCTTCAGAGAGATCTCGGTTCGCTCACTATATTCCTTATGATATTTGTGGCTATGTGTTTTGCGGCAGGGCTGAGCATATGGTACTATATTGCGGGCGCTGCGATTGCCGTAGGATTATCGCCTTTTATTTGGCGGCATCTCGGAGTTTATCAGCAGAACCGAATACTGCTCTGCTTTGACAGTTCGATAGATCCCGGCGGAACGGGCATACGCTACCAGCAGCTGCGCAGCCAGACCGCAATCGGAAACGGCGGACTTTTCGGCACGGGCTATACTCACGGCACTGTAACGCAGGGTCTTTCGGACAGGCTTCCGGCAAAACACACCGACATGATCTTCGCGACGGTATGCGAGGAATGGGGACTTATAGGCGCGCTTGTAATTCTCGGCGCTACCTGCTATCTCATCTACCGCATACTTAAAATTGCTCTTGAATGTGAAAATCCCGTCGGACGGTACATTTGCGTGGGAGTTGCGGCACTGCTCATAACTCAGGTTGCAGAAAACGTCGGAATGTGCCTTGGCATAATGCCCGTAATCGGCATTACATTCCCGTTTTTAAGCTACGGCGGTTCTTCAGCACTCAGCACGTTCCTTGCAATAGGCATGGCGCTGTCGGTACGCTCGCATAAAGAAAAAACCTTCTTTTCATAAAATTCACGGAGGAAACCAAATTGAACGACTACACCAACGAAAACGCGGATATTTTTGACGAGCCTCAGAAGAAAAAGGGCTTTACGTTCGGAAAGCTTATTAAATGGATCTGCCTTGCGTTTATAATCGCGGTCTGCGCGATACTTTTTGCGCGGTGCTATATGTACAACGACTCGCCCATTGTCAAAAAGGTGATAACCGACAGCAAATTTACCGACGCATACAACGCCGACAAGGAAAATTTTGAAGTTCTGCAATACGGAATAAAGTCCTCGTGGGTTGCAATAAAGGAAAACCGCCTTATCGAGTTCAACTATCTGTACTATGTTCCCAAAACCGAACAGCTCCAGTTTTCGGTAAAATACAATCTCGATCTTCCCGGAAAAGACGTTGGACTTCCATTCAAGTTTAAGCTTACTGACTCCGACGGGAACGAGTACACGTCATACACATATGAATTTAAAAAGCGATACGGCTACGGATATTACCGACTTTGCTTTGACGGAATTAAACTCGAAAACGACAATACAGCCGAAACCGACAAAAACAAGAGCTACACCGTAACCATTGACATGAAAGACGCGGACGGAAACTATTCCGAGCTTTGCACAAACGAGATCTACAACGGTTCAACGGTATGCCGTCCCGTTGATTTTTCAAAATACTTAAAGTAAAAACAAAGGAACGCATTATGAAACGTACAACGCTTTCGGACATTGCAAAAATGACCGGATACTCAATAAACACCGTTTCCCATGCTCTCAACAACAAAAGCGACATCTCGGAAAAAACCAAAGCCGAAATAAAAAAAGCCGCGGCAAGTCTCGGATATATCGGAAATTCTTCCGCAAGCTTTTTGAGAAGCGGAAAAAGCCGCGCCGTTGCCGTGATAATTCCCGACATTGCAAATCCTCACTTTTCGATAATGATCAAGGAAATGCAGCTTGCTCTGAGAAATGCAGGCTACACAGCCGTTGTTTTCAACACCGACGAGGACGAGAAAAACGAAACCGACGCTATTATGACATCGCTTCGTCAGAACGTTGACGGAATTATAATCTGTCCCGTGCAGAAAACCGAGTACAACATCGAATATCTCGAAAAATGCGGCGTTCCTTTTGTGCTTATAGGCAGATGTTTTGACAAAAACAAGCACAGCTACGTTGTATGCGACAACAAAAACGGCGGATTTCTGGCAGGCAAAGAGGCTATCCGTGTAAGCTGCGCAAAACCCGTGCTGTTTCTCAATGCAAGCTCATTTATTACAACTTCGCGTGAACGTCTTGACGGCATAAAGCAAGCTTTTGAGGTTTCGGACATACCTCTTTCAAACCTCAGAGTACACGAAGTCTCCCCCATGCTGTCCGATGACGGAAATATTGCAAAAATTCTCTCGGACGCAAAAAATTACGGCGCCGTCATATGCTTTTCGGACTTGCTTGCAATGAAAGTCTGTATGCTGCTGCGCGGTATGTCGCTTGAAATACCAAAAGACATAAGCGTTATCGGCTTTGACGACATTGTTTCAAAATTCGCGCTGCCTATAATGCTAAGTTCGGTTTCTTCGTCGAAAACCTTAATGTCATCAAAGGCAGTCGAGTTTCTTTTTGAGCTTATCGGCGGCAAAAAAGCCGAAAATTTACGTGCAGTTCTCCCGACGGAGCTTGTAAGACGCGAAACCACAAAAAATATCTGAACAAATTTCACGGCGGCTATTGACATTCCGCCTTTTTTGTGGCACAATATCATTAACGTTAATGTAATATGTGCGGAGGCAGGTTATGACAGACAGATTATACAATTTCGTACTTCACAAAGAGCATCATAAATACAGAACCCATGCGGACATAAGCATTGATCATTCCGCAAGCCCGATAGAGCGCATGACGGACAGATTTGAGCAGATGTGCGCGCTTCAGACGCCGGTCATACTTCCCGACGAACAGATTGTGCTTATAAGAACGACAGAAAATCTTCCGGAAATAATGACGGAACAGGAGTGGGCTGAAATCAAAAAAACGCATTTCAAGCACGAACTCGGATATATGTCAAACCTCTCGCCAGACTACGGCAGAATAATTTCGACCGGACTTTCAGAGTGTGCAAAGACCGCCGACGAATACGGCAAAAGAGAAATTGCGGCAATAATCTCGCTTTGCGAAAGATACCGTGACTTTGCACGCAAAAACGGACGTGACGACGTTGCGGACGTGCTTGAAAACATACCCGAAAAACCGGCGAAAAACTTTCGCGAGGCGCTTCAGTTTTTCAGAATAATACACTTTGCGCTCTGGTTCGAAGGAAACTATCACGTCACCGTCGGACGCTTTGACAAGTATATGTACCCATATTTCAAAGCCGACATTGACAGCGGCGTTCTCACAAAAAACGAGGCGTTTGAACTGTTGTGCGATTTTTTTCTCTCTTTCAACAAGGATAGCGATATGTATCCCGGCGTTCAGCAGGGCGACAACGGTCAGAGCATGGTTCTCGGAGGCACGGACGAAAACGGAAACGAAGTTTTCAGCGAGCTCAGCGCCATGTGTCTTGAGGCAAGCGGCAGACTTCGCATGATAGATCCGAAAATAAATCTCAGAGTAAATTCAAAAACGCCGGACGAGGTATACATAAGAGCAAGCACACTTACAAAAGCAGGGCTCGGATTTCCGCAGTATTCCAACGACGACGTGGTTATCCCGGCTCTCGAAAAAATGGGATACGACAAAAAGGACGCGGCAAACTATGTTGTTGCGGCTTGCTGGGAATTTATAATACCCGGCGTCGGCGCGGATATTGCAAACATTGCAGCCATCTCTTTCCCGAAAGTTATAGACGTTTGTCTGCACAAGGATCTTGAAAGCTGCAAGAACTTCGACGAATTTTTAAGCTGCGTTAAAAAGCAGATACACGACGAATGCGAAAATATCTGCGGCAGCATAAAAAAGCCGTGGTTTGTCCCCTCTCCGTTTATTAACGTCTGCATGGACGTAAACATATACGAGGGCGGAAAATACAACAACTACGGCATTCACGGCACCGGCATTTCAACGGCTGCGGACTCGCTGTCGGCAATCAAAAAATATGTCTTTGATGAAAAGAGCGTAAGTGCAAAAGAGCTTATACGGGCAGTTGACGACGACTTCAAAAATACGCCCGAACTTCTTGCAAAATTAAGATACGAAACTCCCAAAATGGGGAGCGATGACGACACCGCGGACGGTTTCGGAACAATGCTTCTCGACGAATTTTCGGCAAGCCTTTCGGCTAAGAAAAACTCACGCGGAGGAATATACCGCGCTGGCACGGGAAGCGCCATGTTCTATCTCTGGCATGCGGACGAGATAGGCGCGTCGCCCGACGGCAGACGCAAAGGCGAACCCTTTGCGGCAAACTTCTCTCCGAGCCTGTTTGCAAAGACGTCAGGGCCTTTCGGAATTATCAAATCCTTTTCAAAGCAGCATTTTATAAACGCCGCAAACGGCGGTCCGCTTACGCTTGAATTTCACAGCAGTATGTTTGACGGCGACGACGGCATTAAGAAAGTCGCAATGCTTGTAAAGGCTTACATGGCTCTCGGCGGAGAGCAGTTACAGCTGAACGCGGTAAATCTCGAAACGCTCAAAGACGCGAAGATCCACCCCGAAAACCACCGTCAGCTTGTGGTGAGAATATGGGGCTGGAGCGCATATTTCGTCGAGCTTGACGAGAGATATCAGAACCATGTCATGAAACGCTGCGAATACAAGCTATGACAGGCACGGTTTTCGACATAAAAGAGGGCGCGGTACACGACGGTCCGGGACTTCGCACCACGGTATTCTTAAAAGGGTGTCCCTTAAGGTGCGCCTGGTGTCACAATCCCGAAGGTTTATCAAAAGAGCCTCAGCTTATGGTAAAGCAAAACCTGTGCGTCGGCTGCGGAACCTGCCGCAAAGGCTGCCATCACCTTGAATGTGCGCCGTTTTCACGCTGCGTTCACGCCTGTCCGAACGGCTGTCTTTCGGTAAGCGGAAAAGAGCACACACCGCAAGAACTTTGTTCGGAGCTTTCAAAAAACCGTCTGTTCTTTCAGATGTCGGGCGGAGGAGTGACGTTTTCCGGCGGAGAACCGTTATTTCAGAGCGGATTTTTACTCGAATGTCTCGATATTCTGCAAAAAGACGGTATAAACACCGCGATAGAAACAAGCGGTTACTGCGATGCGGACTTATTCGGGAAGGTTTGCGAAAAATGCAGCTTTATAATTATGGATATAAAGATTTTTGACAGAAATACGCACAAAAAGTACACCGGCGTTTACAACGACGCGATTCTCGAAAATGCGAAGTTTCTTATGAACTGCGGAAAGCCGTTTCTGTTTCGCACTCCGCTTATTCCGCACATAACCGACACTAAAGAAAATCTCGGCAAAATACGGAAATTTATAAAAGACTCTCCTTGGGAGAAACTTAAATACAACGATATGGCAGACCTTAAATACAAAATGCTCGGAATGGAATATCCGTACGGCAGCATGGAGGTAAAAAATGAAAATTAACGCTCAAATGTACAATGCGGACGGCGCACTGCCCTGCGCTTTTAAAGAAAAATCCGTTTCGGACGGAGTAACAGCCGTAACGATAAGTGCAAAGAGCGATACGGCTCTTGACGCTTTATGTGCGGTAAAGTTAAGTCTTATACCCGACAACACTTTCTCCGAATACACCGCGGTATACCGCCATTCAGAGTATTGGTGCAGACCGCAGTTCGGCGAAAGTCTTAAAACCGTCCCCGACGAGACCCAGACGCTTATACTCAAAAACTCAGACGGCGGCTATACCGTAATTCTACCCGTTGTATCTCAGCTTTACAGATGCGTTATCGAGCCGGGAAATACAAAAAACGAGTTCTGCGCGCGTCTGTTTACTTATGCTGACGGTTTAACAGAGTGCAATGCACTTTCTCTGGTATACAAGACGGGAGATAATCCGTTTTCCGTTATGCACGACTGCGTAAACGCCGCGATAAATGAACTCGGAAACAAAATACTTCCGGCAGAACAAAGAAAATATCCCGAAATATTTGAATACCTCGGCTGGTGCAGCTGGGACGCGCTTCACATCGAAGTAAACGAAAGAGGCTTACTCGAAAAGTGCAAAGAATTCAAAGAAAAGAACCTTCCCGTCCGCTGGGCGATACTCGACGATATGTGGGCGGACGTCCCGAACTTCAAAAACCACACATACTCGGATTTTAACGAGATGATAAAGCTCATGCACTCAAGCTCTCTGCGTTCAATGGAGGCTGATCCCGAAAGATTTCCCGACGGTCTTAAACATACCGTTACCAAGATGAAAAAATACCTCACATGGATAGGTATGTGGCACCCGACGACCGGATACTGGTTCGGCATTGAACCGGGCAGCAAGCTTTTTGAAAAGTACAAAGATCATCTTTACAAAACCGCGGACGGCAGATACATATTAAAGCCGGATTACGAAAGCTATCACGCGTTTCTCGACGAATGGCACGCTTTCTTCAGGGACTGCGGCGCAGACTTTGTAAAGCTTGACAACCAAAGCATTATACGGCAGTTTTACAAGCACACGCGCCCGATAGGCGAAATTGCGCACGATATGCACGCGGCAATAGAACAGTCTGCCGAAAAGTATTTTGACGGTGCGCTTATCAACTGTATGGGCTGTGCAAACGACAACATATGGAACAGACCGTCGAGCGCCGTCTCACGCTGTTCCGACGACTTTCAGCCAAACAACCGCGAGTGGTTCACAAAGCACATTCTTCAGTGCTCCTTTGCGTCATTTATGCAGAGAGACATTATCACCTGCGACTGGGATATGTGGTGGACAAACGATCCTCAGGGTATCAAAAACAGCGTTATACGCGCGGTTTCAGGCGGACCTATATACATAAGCGACGAGATAGGAAAGAGCGAGCGAAACGTAATTATGCCGCTTATACTCTCCGACGGAAAAATACTTCGCTGCGACAAGCCTGCCGTTCCAACTGCCGACTGTCTTACAGGCAACCCCGAAACAAACGGCAGAATTTTCAAGCTTCAGAACACGGCGAAAGGCAGCGGTGTGCTTGCGGTATTCAACATTGACGCGTCAGACGGCGCGGCGCGCGGAAGCATAAGTCCCGACGACATTGACGGACTCTGCGGAGAAGAATTTGCGGTATACGAGCACTTCACAAAACAGGCGTTCACCGTGAAAAAAGGTCAGAGAATACCTCTTACTCTCGAAACACGCGACAATTTCAGGCTGTACAACTTTGTTCCGATTAAGGACGGTTTTGCCGCACTCGGCGATATAAGCAAGTTCATATGTCCTCTCACCGTAAAGAGCGCGGACAAAAATTCCGGCGCAGAAACCGTCGAACATACCGACTGCCTTATCTTTAAGGACGGCAAATTCGAGGCGGTAAAGGCATAAAAGTATATAATGCACGTCTTTTTGCATAAAGGACGTGCTTTTTTATTTTACGGCGCTCTCCTTTTCGGCTTTTGACAGGCTTTTGCACACGCCGAATATCACTGCTGCGGAAATAATAAACGTAAGCGTATCGGCAACCGGCATAAAGTAAAGAATTCCGTAAAGTCCGAAATAAACAGGCAGAACAAGTACAAGTCCGACGCCGAACACTGTTTCACGAAGCAGCGACAGCATTGCAAAACGAGGACTTCCGTCGGAACGTATTATCGGGTTCATTGCCTGACCGAACATATAAAAAGGTATGCCGAGGCTTATCCAAAAGAAATATTCCTTTGACAAAGCATATGTTTCGGCGTTTACCTGCGCTCCGAACGCGCAAAGAATTCCGTCTGCAAACACAAGATATACAGCCGTCACTACAACGCTCGAAAGCACCGTCATAACAATCGCGTTTCCTATACTTTTTGCAGCCTTTTCGTCCTGTCTTGCGCCGAGAGTCATGCTGAAAAACGCACTTGTTCCGTCACCTATCATTGTGGCGGCAGCCAGAGCTATTACCGTCATCGGAAAGACGACCGAATTTGCCGCATTTCCGTATGAGCCGAGATATTCGGCGTTCGCTATATATATCTGATCCGCGATATTATACAGCGCGCCCACAAGCAGCGATATTATACACGGCAGGGAATATTTACATATAAGCTTTCCGAGCTTTTGGGTTTCAAGATAACTGTTTTGTGCGGTATTTGTCATTTTGTTTTTCCTCCTTACCCGTACAAACAAAAAAATCCCGGTACAAAACAAAAGCTCTTGTCACTTTGTCTCGTATCGGGAAAAATCCTTGTATCGTTTCGGGCAAATATTTATTTTTATGTATTTTATCAGAGATTCTGCGTTTTGTCAAGGGCAAAAATCACCGAAATTTACCCGTTTCTAAAGTCAAGATATTTCAGAAATTCCTTTGCTGCGGCGCTTATGTCATGCATATTCTTACACGAAACACTGACGCCGTTTCAGGCAGCAGGCGCTTTTCTGATAGTCGGCGGCGCGGTATTTGCGGAGCTTAAAAAGAAATAGATAATATCAATAAAATTACCGTCCTGCAAGTTTTTTCATGCGGGACGTTTTTTGCCGTATTTATATGCGGAATATGTGAAACAATAATACAAAGCGTCACATAAACCTTACGTTCTCATATTCGTCGTCGAGATAGCTCTTTATATCGACGTCGCTTATCACAATATCAAGCTCAGAAACTCCGCAGAGCTTATATGCCGAATAGTGGTTGAGCTTGCTGTTATCGCACAAAAACACCTTTTTCTCGGCGTTCTTTATCATGAGCTTTCTCGGCATTATCTCGCTTGAAAAGCAGTCGTAAAGCGCTCCGTCCTTTGTGAGCGACTGAACAGAGAAAAAGCAGAAATCGGTATGGAATGAATTTATAAACTCCTCGGTCTGAGAACCGACGCAGCACGAAGGATTTTCTGTGCTCAGCTTTCCTCCTGTAAAATACGCGTTTATGGAATATTCCGAACACGCAGTCATGCTTGCAAGGCTGTTGGTTATAACGGTTATATTCTTGATATTCTTTAAGTGCTCGACGCAGAAATACGTGCTTGTTGAGCTGTCGAGAAACACAACGTCTCCGGGTCTTACGAGCGACGACGCCTTGCTTGCGACTATCGCCTTTTCCTTGGTATTTTTATGGCTTCTGAGAAAGAACGGTATCTGCTTATTTACGGAATTCTTTATTTCGGCTCCTCCGTAGCTTCTCGACACAAGCCCTTTCATTTCCAGCCGTTTCAGATCCCGGCGTATACTCGACGGGCTTATATGTATCTTTTCCGCAAGATATTCCACCGTCGCATACGCATTCTGCGAAAGTATATTCATTATCTCCTTTTCACGCTCGTTACTGTACATATAAAAGCCTCCTTTTGCTTATTCTTGCTCATTTTACATATATAAATATAAAATCTGTCTTATTTTTCGCCGTTGTTGATTTTTGTTGCTCATTAATTATATAATAATAACAGAGATTTGTAAATAGCAAATTTGCATTTTTATAAAAAAGAGGAGAGAATGAAATTGTACGATACGGCGATAATCGGTGCCGGTGTAGTCGGTTCAATGATTGCAAGAGAGCTTTCGCGCTACGATCTTAAAGTGTGCGTTCTCGAAAAGCAGAACGACGCCGCGTGCGGAGCAACAAAGGCAAACTCCGCAATAGTCCATGCCGGCTTTGACGCAAAACCCGGAACGCTCAAAGCAAAGCTCAATGTTTTAGGTTCCGAGCTTATGGAACAGACCGCAAAAGAACTCGGTGTAAAATATAAGAACAACGGTGCGCTTGTTATAGGCTTCAACGACGGCGATTATGAAAAAATTTCAAAGCTTTACGAACAGGGCTTAAAGAACGGCGTAAAAAATTTAAAAATTATAAACTCGGGCGAGCTTCACAAACTTGAACCCAAGCTTTCCGAAAAGGCGGTCTGCGCGCTTTACGCGCCCACAAGCTCCATCGTATGCCCCTATGAGCTTTGCATTGCGGCTCTCGGAAACGCCATGGACAACGGCGCGGAGTTTATAAGAAATTTTGAGGTTACGTCTATCGAAAAGAGAAACGGCTGTTACGAAATAAAATCCGAAAATTCGAGCGTCTGTGCAAAATATGTAGTAAACGCCGCAGGTCTGTATGCGGACAGCATTGCAAACATGGTATCCTCCTGCGGATTTACCATTCACCCGCGCCGCGGAGAATACATTCTTCTCGACAAGGAATGCGGAGATCTCACCGAACGCACAATATTCAGAACGCCGACCGACAAGGGCAAAGGAATTCTTCTCTCCCCGACCGTTGACGGCAACTTCTTGACAGGTCCTACCGCAACCGACTGCGAGGACAAAGCCGACAAGAGCACGACCAATTCGGGGCTTCTTCTTGTCATGTCGCAGGCATGTGAAAATCTTCCCGGAATTCCTTTCGGCAAGACCATTACCTCTTTCTGCGGTCTGCGCGCCGTAGGAAGTACGGGCGACTTTATAATAAACGCCGCAAACGACAACTTTATAAACGTTGCCGGAATAGAATCCCCCGGACTTTCCGCGTCTCCGGCAATAGCCAAATACGTTGCCGATATGCTGGAGCAGCACGGGCTTGAACTCACGCCGAAAAAAGACTTTAATCCGATAAGAAAACCTAGTCACTATTTCAGAGAGGCGTCAATCGAAGAAAAGAACGAAGTCATAAAGAAAGATCCCTCATACGGCAGAATAATATGCCGATGCGAGGGTATCAGCGAAGGCGAGATAAAAGCCGCTATACACGAAAATCCCGGCGCTGTCGATCTTGACGGCATTAAGCGCAGAACGCGTGCAGGCATGGGCAGATGTCAGAGCGGTTTCTGTCTGCCGTATACGGCGGAAATTCTTGCGCGCGAGCTTAATATTCCGTTTGAAAGCGTTACAAAGTCCGGCGGAGATTCAAAAATTGTCCTCGGCAAGACAAAGGAGGATAAATAAATGACTGAGCTTGTTATAATAGGCGGCGGCCCTGCCGGAATGAGCGCCGCGGCTGCGGCATACGAAAGCGGTATCCGCGACATTCTTATCTTGGAGCGCGACGAACGTCTCGGCGGCATTTTAAGACAGTGCATACACAACGGTTTCGGACTTCACAAGTTCGGTCAAGAGCTTACGGGACCGGAATACGCGTACAAGTACGAATGTAAGATGGAAGAATACGGTATTCCCGTAAAGCTTGACACCATGGTTCTCGACATAACGCACGACAAGGTTATTACCGCCGTAAACAAACACGACGGAGTATTTCAGATACAGGCAAAGGCAATTATACTCGCAATGGGCTGCCGCGAACGATCAAAAGGCGCGCTGAATATTGCCGGCAGCCGTCCGGCAGGCATTTACAGTGCCGGAACCGCGCAGAAGCTTGTCAACATGAAAGGTTTTATGCCGGGCAAAGACGTAGTTATCCTGGGTTCCGGCGACATAGGTCTTATAATGGCGCGCAGAATGACGCTTGAGGGTGCAAAGGTTCATGCGGTCTGCGAGCTTATGCCGTATTCCGGCGGTCTTGCGCGCAACATCGAACAGTGCTTACACGATTTTGACATTCCGCTTATGCTCAGCCACACCGTAACTAAAATTCACGGTAAAGACCGTCTTGAAGGTGTGACAATAAGCAAGGTTGACGAAAACAGGCGTCCCGTTCCCGACAGCGGAGAATACATTGCATGCGACACGCTTTTACTTTCCGTCGGTCTTATTCCCGAAAACGAGCTTACGAAAAAAGCCGACATTGATCTCGACAGAATAACCAACGGTGCGCAGGTTGACGAAAACAGACAGACATCGGCAGAGGGTATTTTTGCGTGCGGCAACGTTCTTCACGTTCACGACCTTGTAGACTTTGTTTCGGACGAAGCTGAAATTGCCGGAAAAGCCGCTGCGGAATACATCAAAAACGGCGGAACAGCCGCTGAAAACTGCGTCCGCGTCACGACTGACGGCAAGGTGCGCTACACCGTTCCGCAAAAGATAACCTGCACAAAGGACACCGACGTTTTCTTCAGAGTGAGCGACGTATTCAAGAACGTAAAAGTCGTTGTCAAAAACGGCGACGAGGTTATTTTCTCAAAGAAACTAAAAAAGGCGGCGCCCGGTGAAATGAACCGCATTACTCTGAAAAAGGAAATTCTGAGCGGTGTCGGGCAGTTAAGTTTCGGACTGGAGGAAGCATGATGAAAAGAGAGCTTACGTGCATTGTCTGCCCTATCGGCTGTCAGATAAACGTTACCGAAAAAGACGGCAAGCTTGAAATAACCGGAAACAGTTGTCCGAGAGGCGCGGAATATGCCAAAAACGAATGTACAAATCCGACAAGAGTCGTAACTTCGACTATACTGACTAAAAGCGGACTTCCGAGACCTGTAAAAACCGACCGTCCGATTCCGAAATCAAAAATTTTCGACTGCATGAAGATAATCAACTCATCTGTGCTTGACGACGGCGCAAAAATCGGCGACATTGCCGTAAAAGACGTTTTCGGCAGCAACATTGTCGTATCCGGCTGAACCGCGGTTATTTAAATTTAAGAACAACGGAGATATACCATGACTTTAAAGGACAAACGCTTTTTTCTGCTTGACATGGACGGTACGATATATATTGACGACGACCTTTTCGACGGAACTCTCGACTTTTTGAAATACGTAAAGGGCATCGGCGGAAAGTACATTTTCATGACGAACAATTCTTCAAAAAGCGTTGACAAATACGTGCAAAAGCTTGCGAAACTCGGAATATGCGCGGACAAGGACGATTTTCTGACCTCTGCCGACGCGACGGCGCTTTATCTGCTCGAAAAAAACTACCGCAAAATATACGTTTTCGGTACGCGTTCGCTCAAAGATCAGCTGCGTCATTCGGGGCTTAACATAACCAACCGTCTCTGCTCGGACATAGACTGTCTCTGCATGGGTTTTGACACCGAGCTTACCTTCAAAAAGCTTGAGGACGCCTGTATTCTTCTCGGACGCGGCGTAGACTACATTGCTACAAACCCCGATCTTGTATGTCCGACGAAATACGGCTACGTTCCCGACTGCGGCTCTGTCAGCACAATGCTTTACAATGCCACAAAGCGAATGCCGTTATTCATCGGCAAACCGCAGCCCGAAATGCCTTATCTTGCAATGAAAAAATACGGTTTCAAGCCGAGCGAAACGGTAATTATCGGCGACAGGCTGTACACGGACATTGCCTGCGGAGTAAATGCCGGAATAAGCACGATTTTCGTTCTCAGCGGAGAAGGAACTCTCGAAGACGCCGAAAAAAGCGACGCAAAGCCTGAGTACATCTACGAAAACATACGTGCATTATACAACGATTTAAAACGATAGGAGAGAGTGAGGAAAACTGCAAAAGCGGCATCGGAAATCAAAGAAAACCATGCCGCGGCAGTATATA
>CAJKRH010000005.1 GCA_905202255.1 uncultured Ruminococcus sp. | reverse complement strand
GGTCGGTGACCGCTATGTACTGGAGATGCTCCAGGAAAAAGGCTGGCGCATCGGTGCGGAAAACTCCGGCCATGTGATCCTGCTGGATAAAACCACCACCGGCGATGGCATTGTCGCCAGCCTGCAGGTGGTCGCGGCGATGGTCCGCAACCACATGAGCCTGCATGACCTGTGCAGCGGGATGAAAATGTTCCCTCAGCTGCTGGTGAATGTCCGCTTTACCGAGGGCAGCGGTAACCCGCTGGAGAATGAGCACGTCAAAGCGGTGACCGCGGAAGTGGAGGCGGCGTTAGGAAAACGCGGCCGTGTCCTGCTGCGTAAATCGGGTACGGAGCCGCTGATCCGCGTGATGGTGGAAGGCGAGCATGAAGAGCAGGTGCACGAGTTTGCGCACCGCATCGCTGAGGCGGTAAAAAGCGTTTAGCTTTGCCGGCTAAGTGGTTAAAAAGGCGGCGCTTGCCGCCTTTTATTTTGCGTATTTGTAATGGCTATAAGAAAGCCTCCCGCAAAAAAGCGGGAGGCTTTCTTATGCAAAAAGAAATAAAACTTATTTCTTCATCTCATCATATACATTTTTGAGTATGGAAGCGGCGAGCAGAGTGCCGATGGCGCAAGCCATGATGGCACGCTTTATGCGGATTCTGCGCATGAGAGCATTATACTGCCCGATAGTATTTGCCGCCTGCTCGCAGACCTCGGAAACTCTGTCCTGCTTTGCCTTGCTTGTGCGGATGCTCTTTAAGTATTTTCTGCATTCGGGGCATTCCTTGAGATGCTCCGCCACAAATTTCATTCCCGCATCAGAGAGCGATTTTTCGTCGTAGAGCAGGATAAGGTCGTGCATTACTTCACATGGTATCATTTTTGATAGCCTCCTTTAAAATTTTTTTGGCTCTGTAAAATATTACTTTTGCCGAATTTTCGGATATGCCGAGGTTTGCGGCGATTTCCGAGAAAGGCAGATCTGCATATATCCGCAGAAAGACCACATCCTTGTAGTTTTTCGGCAGTTCTTTTATAAAACGGTTTACCTTTTCCGCGGCGAGCTTCTTTTCCAGCATTTCATATGGCTGCGCGGCGGAATCGTCATCGCTTGTCACAAGCAGGTCGATATCGACTGTTTCCACCTTGCTTTTGCGCAGATATTTGAAATATACATTTTTCGCTATCGCGGCAAGGTAGGTGAAAATACTGCTGTTTCCCCTGAATTTATGAAATGAAAGATACGCCTGAAAGAAAGTTTCCTGCGTCATTTCCTCGCAGAGGTCGTGATTACGGCAGATTTTATAGAGAAAAGAGTACACGCGCGGATAATATTCTTTATATAGCTTTTCGAAATCGTTCATGCGCCGCTCTCCTTTCCCGTTTTTCTTCATTATAAACCGCAAATATAACTGTGTCGTGTCCGCTTTGTAAATTATTCTCCCGTGTAGAGACTTTTTAAAAGCGAAATCTCGGCGGCATAGCCGTCAAGCTCATTCGGCGTTTCGAGTATAAAAGGAAGTCCCTGCAGGGCGGGATGATTGATGATTCTCGCCAGCGCTTCCGTGCCTATCTTGCCCTCGCCTATCTTGGCGTGCCTGTCCTTATGGGAGAGGAAGCCGTACATGCTGTCGTTGAGATGGACGGCTTTGAGGCGCGAGAGTCCTATCACGCGGTCAAACTCCGCGAGCACGCCGTCGGGATTGCCGACGATATCGTAGCCGCCGTCATAGATATGGCAGGTATCGAGGCAAACGCCGAGCTTGCCGCTTTTTTCCACGCGGTCGATTATCTCGCGCAGTTCCTCAAATCGCCCGCCTACTTCCGAGCCTTTGCCCGCCATCGTTTCGAGCAGGACGGTGGTCGTCTGGGTATCGGTGAGAATCTTATTCAGCATATCGGAAATCTGCGCTATACCGGTTTCCGTCCCTTGCCCCGTATGGGAGCCGGGATGGAAATTGTAGTAGTTTCCGGGGGTGTATTCCATTCTTTTCAGGTCATCGCGCATCGTATTTTCGGCGAAAATACGCGTTGCTTCTGTCGAAGAGCATGGATTGAGCGTATAGGGCGCGTGGGCTACGAGATTTTTTATATCGTGCTCCTCTGCAAAGGCGAGAAAAGCCGCGATATCGCCCTCGTCTATAGCCTTCGCCGCGCCTCCTCTCGGATTTCGCGTGAAGAAGGCAAATGTGCCTGCGCCTATTTTCGCGGCGGTTTTTCCCATTTCGAGATAGCCCGCCGAGGAGGAAAGATGGCATCCTATTCTCAGCATAAATTTTCCTTTCAGCTCATTTTGGACATCTGGCGCTGAGCCATTACGAGATTATAATATATGCCCTTCTTTTCGAGCAGTTCGTTATGTGTGCCGATTTCGGCAATCTTGCCCTTGTCCAGCACGACAAGCTTTGTCGCGTTTCGCAGGGTAGAGAGCCTGTGCGCTATGGCGATTGTTGTGCGGCGCTCCGTGAGCTTCTGCAAGGCATCCTGAATATTCTTTTCCGTTTCGGTATCGAGAGAGGCTGTAGCCTCGTCGAGAATGAGAATTTTCGGATTGTGAAGCATCGCGCGGGCGATGGAAATGCGTTGCTTTTCGCCGCCGGAGAGCGTCTGTCCGCGCTCGCCGATATATGTATTATATCCGTCGGGCAGCTTCATTATAAACTGATGCGCGCCCGAAACCTTTGCCGCCGCGATGACCTCTTCATGCGTGGCATCGGGCTTGGCATATGCGATATTGTCAAAGACGGTACCGTGGAAAAGATAATTTTCCTGAAGCACAACGCCGATATTGCGGCGCAGAGTCTCCTGCGACATATCGCGTATATCAGTGCCGTCTATCTTTATCGAGCCGTCATCGACATCATAGAGACGCATGAGCAGGTTTATCAGAGTGGATTTGCCCGCGCCGCTCTTGCCGACGATGCCTATCATATCGCCCTTGTGTATTTCAAGGCTTACATTGCGCAGAACATCCGCGGAATCCTCATAGCCGAATGAAACATTCTCAAATGAGATATTGCCCTCTATTTCGCTTTTTGCGTTCTTTTCGCCGTCGGTGATATCGCTTGCTTCATCGAGAAGCTCAAATACCTTGGAAACCGAGGTCATGAACGAAACGAGACGGCGCGGTATATTCGTAAACCAGCGCATGCGGGCATAGATTATTGTGATATATGACGAAAACTGCATCATTGTACCGAGTGTCATCTCGCCCGAGAGAATTTTGTTTCCCGCATAGTAGAGCAGGAAAAATTCACCTATACCCATGGCAAAGTTGAGCACCGGCGAGATTATCGAGAAGAAAACATCGTTTTTTATCGAGATTTTGCGGAGTTCGTCCGCGCTTGCGTCATAGCGCTTGGCTTCGCTTCTCTCCATGCCAAAGCTCTTTACCACGCGGATACCGTTGAAAATATCGTGCAGTATGGTGCTTGTATTCGATGCCTTTGTCCACTGCTTGTGATAATTTCTGCGGGTGAAATTCCAGAAAGAATAGAACCCGACGAAAACAAAGGGAAACGGCAGGAATATGAGCAGTCCGAGCTTCCAGTCGAAGCGGAAGATTATCACGGAGACCCATATCATTATCGTCAGCTGATAGATAAGCTCCGGTATCATACCGGTCAGCTGATTCTGAATTTCGCGCGTGTCGCTGTTGACGCGTTCCATCAGCTCGCCCGTCTGCTTCTTTGAAATTTTGCCGTAGGAGAGCGAGGTAATCTTGTCGAAAACGAGGGTACGCAGTCGCTTTGATATATTGGTGCCCGCATAGGCGTTTGTCACGCCGCGAACCATGCGGCAGAGTCTTGCCACCTGATTTGCAAGGAAAAGCCCGAGCACGACAAGCGCAAATGATTGCCATGTTATAGCTGTGGGATTCGGCGATTTGATGTAATCATCGACCATTACGGCATTGAGCCGCGGGATGAGAACACTGAGTCCCGCTGTTGCCAGTATCATGAGGGTGGAGAGCAGGATCTTGTATTTTTCCGATGCCGCCACCTTTAAAAGGCGTCTGATATTTCCCCTTGTATCGGTGCAGTGCGAGCATATTTTTGAGCGGTTTGTATATGGACGCCCGCATTTCGGGCAGACGCTCTCGATATCCTTTTCATCGCGCAAGGATATCTCTTTGCCGCCTATGTGGCGATTCATCTGCTTTGCGATGACGGAGAGCTCATGCAGCTTTGCCATGGTACTGCGGGCAAGAATCCTGTCGTGCCCCTTGTATACGCACTCGAATGTGACACAGCCGAAGTCGGCGGAATATTTGAATTCCGATATATCGGAGAGAGGAAGCTCCTCTTTGCCGCTTTCGTTATATATGGCAAGTATGTCTTCATACATTACGACAAAGCCCTGCTTAAGCTCGGAATCAAAGGTCAGGTCAGTTGCCATTATCAGCTTTATCTTATCCCCGTCGATATCGGGATCGCGCTTGCGGAGCTGTGAAATAAGGCGCTTATTTCTTTTTTCTATATTGCCGGATCCCGCATGAGGCGGATGTCCGGCAGGCATTTTATTATCCTCCAAGGAAAATCATCTCCTTTCCGTGTGAGGCTTTTTACAGATAGATACTGATTATGCGGCGGCTCTTTTTATCGAGCGCATCGACATCCTTTATCTCATATCTGTTTGCGTTTGAATCGGTGAGGAAGATATGCGTGGGCGAGAGGCGTACTATACTGCGGTATGTATCGCGGAAGGTTATTTCCAGCGAGCCCGCGTCGCTCTCTATCTTCCAGTAGGAGAAGCCGAAGCGTTCCTTTATCGAATGAATTTTTGTTATCTGCGGAATGAAATATTTCTTTGCGAGCTCCGCGCGGAAAATGTCCTGCGTTGCTTCGTCAAAATCCGATATTTTCTCTATGATTCCTATTTCCTTATTGTCGCGGTCGAGCACGGAAATATATGAAAAAGGCTCGTCATAAGGGAAGGCTCTGTGCAGGAAAACTCTGTCGTATTCCGCTTTTTCGCCGTTTTCATCGAGAGCGAGCGAAAGTATGCCGCCGCTTTCCGTGAAGTGTGCATTATCCTTATTCAGATAGAAAAGCTCGGCTACATTTTCGAGCGAAAGCTCGTTTGTTTTTGTTTCTGTCGGCATTTTTATCCCTCCTTTTGTCAGCCGTCGACGCCGATATTCTTCAGCGCTTCGAGCTGGAGTCTGTAAAGCTTGTTGTAGATGCCGTCCTTCTTGGCGAGAAGCTCGTTGTGCGTTCCGGATTCGGGCATTTTGCCGTCCTCTATCACTATCAGCTTATCCGCGCCGCGCAGGGTAGAGAGCCTGTGCGCGATGATGACGGTGGTTTTATCCTTTGTGAGCGCGTCGAGCGAATTCTGGATAAGGCGCTCTGTCTGCGTGTCCATCGCCGCTGTGGCTTCATCAAGGATAAGAATCTTCGGGTCCTGAAGTATGGCGCGCGCTATGGAAACTCTCTGGCGCTCGCCGCCCGAGAGATTTTTCTCTCCCTCACCTATCACGGTGCTGTATGCTTCGGGCAATTTCATTATGAAATCATGCGCGCCCGACATTTTAGCCGCGCGGATGACCTCCTCATGAGTTGCATCGGGCTTAGCATATTTGATATTATCGTATATTGTGCCGATGAAAAGATAAGTTTCCTGCGAAACTATGGCGATATTTTTGCGCAGGTCGGCGAAAGCGATATCCTTTATATTTATGCCGTCTATGGTGACTTCGCCCTCCTCGGGGTCGTAGAGACGCACGAGCAGGTTTGCAAGCGTGGATTTTCCCGCGCCCGTATGCCCGACTATGCCGAGCGTCTTGCCTGCCGGAATATCGAAAGAAACGCCGTCGATTATTCTGCGGTTTTTCTCATATGAGAAAACGACATTTTTGAAAGCGACATCGCCGCGCAGATTTTCGAGATGCACGGGATGCTCGCTCTCGCGAACCTCCGGTTCAGCATCCATTATCTCAAAGAGGCGGGAAGCGGCGTTTGTAAATTCCGAGGTGAAGCCGATGATATCCACCATGCCGTCGAGCGGGTTATGTACCATGCCTGTGTACGAAATGAAGAGAGCAAGCGTACCGTATGTCATTTTGCCCTGTATTACCATCCAGCCGCCGACGCCCCATACGAGATATGTGCATATCGTCAGCAGGGAATAGACGCAGGGGTAAACTATGGTGCCGTAGATATTTGCCTTGCGGGTATTTTCCGCGAGGCGTCTGTTTCTTGAATCGAAGCGCTTTACTTCGTCTTTCTCCTTGGAGAATGCTTTCACGAGGCGGAAGCCCGTGATTACATCCGCAAGCAGGGAACTCAGGCTCTTGGAGCTGGAATAGCGCTTGTTATATAGTTTTTCGTCCGTATCGAAAATGCGCTTCAGGCATACGATGAATACGGGTATGAGGAAGAGTGCGCAGACGGAAAGCGATACATTTGTGACAAACATGATTACGATTATCGCAATCATCTGTATTCCGTTTACCAGCACCCACGGCAGTCCGTCCGTGAAGAACCAGTTCATCGAGTTTGCGTCGCTGTTTACCTGCGTCATGAGCCCGCCTGTCTGCCTGTTTGTGAAGAACGAGAGAGAGAGACGTTTTATTGCTCCGAAGATGGTTTTTCGCAGGTCATAAACTATATCTGCGCCGACTATGGACATGATAGCCTGATTTCCGATATCGAAAAGCACGGAAACTATGCGCGATATCACAATCAGTGAGATGACAAGCCCTACCTTACCGTAATACGAGCTGCCGGCGGACTTGTCGAGTACATTATCGTAGAAAAACGCTGATCCTATGTATGTGGAAGCGACGCCGAGCACCGCCATCAGTGCCATGAGAAACACGACGACGGTTATTTTCCATTTATATCGCTTGAAGAAAATTCCCATGCGGAAGATAAGCTTGCGCTTCTCCATGCATTTGGGGCAGATTTTTCTGTTCGGGTCGGGATATATCGTGCCGCATTTCGGGCAGCAGTTGTCCTTTTCCTTTACCTTGAAGCCTTCAAGATTGCCATGTTCTTTAAGCTCCTCTATCGCCTTTTTCATGTCGTAGACATTGTCTTTCGACAGGTTTGAGGAGACTATCAGCGTGGCGTTCCCGCCGCCTGCCGTTCTTGCCGAGAGGCGGACACCCGAGATGAATGTATCTACGCCAAGCTCGGAAATATCGGCGAGAGGGAATACCTCATAGCGTGTCTCACGGAAATCCGAGGCGAGCGCGTGGCGACCCTTTGCCGCGGGATTTGCAGGGGTTATCGCCGTGATTCCCTCGAGAATCTCGAGCCTGTCCTCAAAGAGGAATGCAAATGCCTCGCGTGGCATGCCGTCGCATGAGCGGTCTGTCCCGAGGGCAACGAGTATTGCATCGGTATCAACGCCCTTTTCGCGCAGGAAACCGATGGCGTTTTGTGAAAATTTATTGAGTGAAAGCAATTTTTCACCTCCGTTTTTATCGTGCCGTGCCGCATTATACGATTGCGGTGCAAGGCACACTCAGATGTGAACGGATGAGCCGAAACGGCGCTCACCCTTTGCGTATGAAAGTCGAGTGTATTTTGAGAGACGAGGCACAGCCCGCTTATACATTGAAGCGGATGACGACTATATCTCCGTCCTTGAAAACATAGTCCTTTCCTTCGCTTCGGATAAGACCCTTTTCCTTGGCGGCGTTCATTGAGCCGCAAGCCATGAGGTCATCATATGAGACAACCTCGGCGCGGATGAAACCGCGCTCCATATCGGAATGAATCTTTCCTGCGGCGGCAGGAGCCTTTGTGCCTTTTTTGATAGTCCATGCGCGAACCTCTTTCGGTCCCGCTGTGAGAAAGCTTATCAGACCGAGAAGCTTATAGCTTGCCTTGATGAGACTGTCAAGACCGCTTTCTTTGATTCCGAGATCCTCGAGAAATGCCTTTTTGTCTTCGCCGTCAAGCTCCGCAAGCTCGCTTTCTATTTCGGCGCAGATTGTGATAAATTCTGCGCCCTCGCTGTCCGCATGGGCTTTTATCTGCTTGTATGCGTCTGTTTCCTTAAAGGAATCACCTATCTGATCTTCGCTTATGTTTCCGACATAAATGACAGGCTTCATCGAGAGCAGTTCGACATCCGAGAGGAGCGCCAGTTCTTCGTCCGTATACTCGAGTGCACGCGCGGAAATTCCGTTTTCGAGCGCTTCCTTCACGCGCTTCAGAACAGCTATTTCAGCCGCTGCCGATTTGTCGCCCTTGAGCGCTTTTTCCGCGCGGGCAAGGCGTCTTTCGATGATTTCGATATCGGAGAAGATAAGCTCTAAGTTTATCGTTTCGATATCGCGCATGGGGTTTACATTTCCGTCGACATGGATGATATTCGGGTCCTCAAAGCAACGCACGAGATGCACGATGGCATCGACCTCGCGGATATGAGAGAGAAATTTATTTCCCAGTCCCTCGCCCTTTGAGGCACCGCGTACAAGACCTGCGATATCCACAAATTCGATAACGGCGGGAGTATATTTCTCCGGATTGTACATTTTCGCAAGCTCGTCCAGACGGTAATCCGGAACGGATACGACGCCGACATTCGGCTCTATCGTGCAGAACGGATAGTTTGCAGACTGCGCGCCCGCGTTGGTTATTGCGTTAAAAAGAGTGCTTTTTCCTACATTGGGAAGCCCTACTATTCCAAGTTTCATAATGCTTTGTCCTTTCAGTTTACAAAATACAAAAATATTCGCATACAGAATATATTATATATTATTATCTTATTAAAGTCAACCGAAATCGACCGAAATTTGATGAAAAAATTTACTGCCGCGATTTTTTGCCGCATTTTTCCCGTTTTTTTACAAAGAGTATAAATTTTCGTGAATGGAGAGTGAATAAAATGCAAAATGCCTTTACTTTTTTGCCTTGTCGTGATAAAATGTAGACAAATAAAATCAAAATTCATATGGCATAAAGAAAGGACGGAATAATCATGGCTAATTTAGGTGCAAAAATTCTCGTGATAGACGACGACCCCAATATCTGCGAGGCTGTAAGAGTTTATCTCGCAAACGAGGGCTACGAGGTCATCACGGCAAATGACGGATACGAGGGCGTGGCGTCTTTCAAGGCGTATAATCCCGACCTCGTGCTTCTTGATATAATGATGCCGAAAAAGGACGGCTGGCAGGTCTGCCGCGAAATACGCGAAATTTCCTCCAAGCCGATAATCATGGTCACGGCAAAGGGAGAGGTTTTCGACAAGGTGCTCGGACTGGAGCTCGGCGCGGACGATTTCATGGTGAAGCCCATAGATATGAAGGAACTCTCTGTCCGCATAAAGGCGGTACTTCGCCGCTGTCAGAGCACTGCCGATAAGGACGATGAGGAGTGCGTAAAATATGAAAATCTCGAGGTTTCGCGTCAGAAATACGAGCTGAAAATCAACGGCAAGCCCGTTGACACGCCTCCGAAGGAGCTGGAGCTGCTCTATTTTCTCGCTTCACATCCCAACCATGTTTTTACAAGAAATCAGCTTCTCGACAAGGTATGGGATTTTGATTATCTCGGCGACTCGCGCACGGTGGATGTCCATATCAAGCGTCTGCGCGAAAAGCTGGACGGCGTCAGCGACAAATGGACGATACGAACGGTACACGGAATCGGATACAAATTTGAAGTGCTCTGATAATCACAGCGTGGCTGTGTGCAGTTTTGCTTTCCGCTTTTTCTTTTGAAGAAGCAGGCTCAAAAGAAAAAGCTTAGAAAAAGAAAACGCCGATATGAGGATTGACACATATGCGGAGCATGTGTGTCGGCGTCGCCGAGACGGAGTAATTTCGCGCTCTGCGGAGCGCGACCGTCGCCGTCGACGGCTCACGCCTGCCTTTTAAAAAAGGCAGGAGCGAAAACTTTTGGTTGGCATTACTACGAGCACAAAATTCTAAAAGTGTAATCGGCAGAATCAAGTGGATTCTGCCTTTTGCGGTTAATAAGCAGGGAGAAAAAATTTGAAAAACAGTATTTTTACAAGGTATATTTCAGCTTTTCTCATAATTATTTTCATCAGCTTCACGATACTTGTCACCGTGGTCAGCTCGATGACTATACAGTCCGAAACAAACAGCAAGAAACAGCTCGCCATGACGACCGCCGACTATGTGACGGAATATATCCGCATGGGTATGAACGAGATACCGGCGCCGGTTTCTTTTGAAAGATATGTGGCATATAAATCCGCGGATATTTCAAAAACAGTCAATATTCTTTCGGGTAACACCGAAAAGATGACTGTATTCATTACTACGCTTGACGGCAATGTGCTCATCTCCACAGACGGCAGCTTCTCCGGCAGGATAACCGACGGAAAATCGCTTTCCGTAATTGCGGGAGGCGAGGATTCGCTCATCTACGGCAATATGGGCGGTGTTCTCTCAAAGACGAGCGGGATATATATAAAGCACATCATCACGCCGAGAACAAGCGACGCGGCAGGTGCAGTTGTCGTCTGCTTCTCAACCGGAGAGGCGGAGGCGTTGACCTTCAAGGCAGTGCGTACTATAGTTCTTGTCAGTCTCTGGATAATGATAGTCAGCTTCACGGCAATCTATTTCATCACGGAGCGCACGGTCTCTCCGCTGAAGCAGATGAGTCGCGCGACAAAGCAGTTTGCAAACGGCAAATTCGATGTGCGCATACCCGTTCAGGGAAACGATGAGATAGCCGAGCTTGCCATAGCCTTCAATACCATGGCGGAATCGCTCTCGAAGCAGGAATATATGCGAAGCACATTCCTTGCCAATGTGTCGCATGACCTGCGCACGCCGATGACGACGATATCGGGCTTTATCGACGGCATTCTCGACGGTGCGATACCGCCCGAGAAGCAGGATTATTATCTCGGCATAATCGCGCAGGAGGTAAGGCGCCTTTCGCGACTCGTTTCGTCACTTCTCGACATTTCGAGAATACAGGCGGGCGACCGCAAGTTCACAAAGGCGGATTTCGACATATGCGAAATGGCGCGTCTGATACTGATTTCGTTTGAAGCGAAAATAGATGAAAAGAAACTGGATATAGATTTTGATGCGCCCGATGCGCTCATGGCTTATTCCGATAAAGATGCGGTTTATCAGGTGCTCTACAATATCTGCGATAACGGCATGAAATTCTCGCGCGAGGGCGGCAAATTCCGCATAGCGATAAAAGAGGACAGCGAAAATGTAGCTGTTTCCGTATATAACGAAGGAGTCGGTATATCCGAGGCGGATTTGCCCTATGTATTCGACAGATTCTACAAGAGCGACAAGAGCCGCGGACTGGACAAGACAGGAGTCGGGCTCGGTCTCTATATCTGCAAGACGATAATAGACAGTCTCGGCGGCAAAATATTCGTAAAGAGCGAATACGGCAAATACTGCGAATTTACGATAATACTCGAAAAAGGCGGCAAGAGCTGAAGCGGCAAAACCGCCTATTGACAAATTTCCGTTTCTGTATTATAATAACGCAGGAAAAACAAATTCGATATAAAAAGAGTGCATATGCCGAAGCGACATATGCACAGGGAAGCGCTTATATATAAAGTTGTCCGTATATGCCATGTGCGTATACATCATTTGCTTTGAAATTCCCCGACATATCGGCGACAACGGATTTTCTACTATATAATATGGCGCTTTTTCGACAGTGACAATACGGCAGAATATGCGTTTTTTCGCCTTTTGCGGAAAATGGCGGATTTTGCCGCACGGGCGGCGTTTTTGCACCCGCGCGGCATGGAAAAATATTTTTGCCGCTTGCATGAAAGGAAGATGGAAACTTATGATTAAAATTTCTCCCTCGGTTCTTGCCTGTGATTTTTCAAGGCTCGGCGATGAGGCAAAAAGAGTAGAGGCGGCGGGCGCGGAATGGCTACACCTCGATGTGATGGACGGTATATTCGTGCCGAATATATCATTCGGTCCCTGTGTCATCAAATCCATACGCGGTTCAACGGGCGCATTCTTTGATACGCACCTGATGATAGCAGATCCGATACGCTATGTCGGCGCCTTTGCTTCGGCAGGGGCAGACCTGATAACCATACATTACGAAAGCTGTGAAAACCAGCAGGAAACGCTTGAAAAGATACGCTCGCTCGGCAAAAAGGCTGGCATTTCCATCAAGCCCGCAACGCCTGCGTTCGTGCTTGAGCCGCTCCTTCCTTATGCAGACCTTGTGCTTGTCATGACGGTAGAGCCGGGCTTTGGCGGGCAGAGCTTCAAGGAGGAGACGATGGAGAGCGTGCGCACGGTGCGCGCCATGGTCGATGCCGCAGGACTCGATATAGATATCGAGGTGGACGGCGGTATCAACGCAAAGACGGCGGCTGTCGCCGCGGAAGCGGGTGCAAATGTTTTTGTCGCGGGTTCTTCCGTTTTCGGAGCGGATAATGCGGCAGAGGCTATCGCAGCCATAAGAAGCGCAGCAGAAGGTGCTTTCGGCGCAAAGAAATAAAGCATGATATAATACATAAACGGGACAGATTCCTCTATCGGGAGTTTGTCCCGATTTTTTCTTTTGCGGAATAAAAGCGCGGACAAGTTCATATATTTTAGCAGACAAGGGAGGTGTGGCATATGAGTGGCACGGTAAAGTCGGGGCTTGACACGGCAGGCAGTGTGCCGACGCTTGCGAAAATACTGCGATATCTGCCGGAAAAATTTTCCTCTCCGATAGTAAAATATATCTCGGCAAATCCTGCTGCGGCATCTTTTATCTCTGAAATAAGACTGCGTCTCGGCGCGCTTTTTTCGATAACTGCGGCGGGGAAGAACATATCGATTTTCGGCGGGGAGCGCATATACTGTACGCCCGACGATATGTCGCAGGCGCTCGGACTTCTCTGTGAGGATTCGATACATACCTACGGCGACACGATGCGCGAGGGATATATCCTGCTTGACGGAGGCTACAGAATCGGTATCTGCGGTCATGCGAGATGCGAGGGAAATGCGCTCTCGGGCGTTTACGGTATCACGGCGATATCCGTGCGCATACCGCACGGGGTCTACGGCGTTTGCGATGAGATTCTGCCGCTCATACATGACGGCGGCAGAATAAACAGCACAC
Source organism: uncultured Ruminococcus sp. (assembly GCA_905202255.1). Taxonomy (GTDB): domain Bacteria; phylum Bacillota; class Clostridia; order Oscillospirales; family CAG-272; genus Apopatosoma. The sequence goes on along the minus strand of CAJKRH010000005.1, from coordinate 50,909 downwards.
TGATATATTCGCCGCCGGGTGTCGGTAAGACAACGCTTCTGCGCGATATCGCCGTAAAACTGCGCGGCAGGCGCATTTCGCTTATCGATACGCGCGGCGAGCTTTTCATGGCTGAAAGCATGGCAAATACGCTCATAGATGTGCTCTACGGCTATCCGCGCGCCAAGGGGATAGAGATAGCCACGCGCACGATGTCGGCAGAGGTGATAATCTGCGATGAAATAGGCTCGGCGGAGGAAGCGGGTGCCATTCTCTCGGCGCAGAACAGCGGCGTGCCGCTCATCGCCTCCGCACATGCGGACAGCCTCTCTTCACTTTTCATGCGCCCGAATATAAGACTGCTGCGCGAACACGGGATTTTCCGTTATTATATCGGGCTTTCGCGGGAGGCGGCGGACAGTAATTTCCGCTTTGAAATATACGATGCGGCGGGCGGCGAGCCATGCTGAAATATATCGGTGCGCTTGTCGTTTTTATCTCCTGCACGCTCTCGGGGCTGACTCTCTGCGAGAGGGAAAAGCTGAAACTGCGCCAGTGCGAGGCTTTTCTTTCGCTTTTCGAATATGTGAAAAATCAGATACATTATTTCCTCGCGCCGACGAAGCAGATTTACCGCGGATTTGAAGACCCCGTGCTCGCGAAAGCAGGCTTTCTTGCAAAGTTATGTGAGGAAAGCGGCGGAGTTTACAGAAACAACTGGATAGATGCCTTTGAGGCATGCGGAGAGAACTTTTGCCTTTCTCCCGCGCAGGCGGAGATAGTAAAAACTTTCGGCTCGCATATAGGCAAGAGCAATGAGCCGATGCAGACGAGAAATTTCGAATACTGCATCAAATCCATGGAGGCGGAGATAGCAAAGCAGAGAGCGCTCTGCGAGAAGAACACGAAGCTTTATCGCACGCTCGGCTTCACTCTCGGCGCCATGGCGGCACTTCTGCTCATATGAGCGAAAACAGGTGGTGATTTTATTTGAATACGGAGCTTATTCTGAAAGTGGCAGGTGTCGGTCTGCTTGTGACTGTGGCGCATCAGATACTTTCCAAATCGGGCAGGGACGAGCAGGCACTTTTTGTCACTATAGCCGGCATAGTGATAGTTCTCCTGATGCTTGTCGGTGAGATAGGCGGGCTTTTTGACATGATAAAGGGGATATTCGGCTTATGACGGTGATAAAGCTTTGCGGTATAGCCGTTATCGGCGTCTGTGCCGCGCTCATAATGCGTGCGGCAAAAAGCGAGCTTGCCATGCCTGTCGGAGTGATAACGGGCATCATCATTCTCGCCTCCGCCATATCATCCATGTATCCGATAGTCGCTTTTGCCGAGGGTTTGTCGCGGGAAAATTCTTATTCGCTTTATTTTTCCACGGTTCTGAAGGCTCTCGGCATAGGAATAGCCGCGCAGACCGCCGCAGATATATGCAGAGACAGCGGAGAGGGGGCTGTGGCGTCGAAACTGGAGTTTGCCGCCAAGGTGGGCATACTTCTGCTCGGACTGCCTGTGGTACGCGAAATTTTGTCTCTGACGCAAAAAATACTTGAATGAAAATGAAAAGAATAATAATTATTTTATGTATATTAATTGCAATATTATCGACTACCATATATGCCGATGGCACGGATAAAAGCGAGACGGATTTCGGACAAGGCTCGGTATACGAGGGGCTTCCCGAGGAGATGCGGGAATACATACCGTCCGATTTTTTCACCGGCGGCGCATCGGGACTCTCGGAAAAGCTGAGCATCGGATTTTTCCTGCGGGCGGCGGGAAAAATGCTCTCGTCCGCTTTCCCGCGCGCGGTGAAAAGCTTCGCTTTTCTGCTCGGGATACTCGTCATTTCCTCTGTGCTCGGCGCGCTCGGCGACAGCATAGCGAGCCCGTCGGTGAAGAGCGTATTTTCGTATATATCGTCGGTCTGCATCTGCGCCGCCGTCTATGAGGCGACAGGCTCGCTCTTCTCGCTGACAAAGGATTTTATCCTCGGGCTTTCGGGTTTTGTCACGAAGCTGATGCCTGTGATGACGGCGCTCCTCTATGCGAGCGGCAAGGTCAGCACGGCGGCTGTTTCCGGCGGGATAATAACGGCGACACTGGCTATACTCGAAAATATATGCGCGGGCGTGCTTTTTCCGCTGATACAGATGTGCTTTGCCATCTCGGCGGGCGGCGCCATGTGCGGAAACGCCGGACTCTCGGGGATAACGGCAACGGTGAAAAAAACGGTGACATATCTGCTTTCATTCATCATGCTTCTGCTTTCACTCACGCTCGCTTTTCAGAGCGTCATAACGAAAAGTGCGGATTCGCTGGCACTCAAGGGCGTGAAATTTGCCGTCGGCAGTTTCATTCCGATAGTCGGCGGAGCGATAAACGAGGCACTCACCGCCATAACGGGGAGCATCGGCACGATTCGCTCGGCTGTAGGAATCGCGGGTGCGGCGGCGGTGCTTTTCATGACCGTATCGCCCATAATATGCATACTCATAAACAAGGCACTGCTTGAGCTTTCGGCTTCTTTTGCCGTGATGCTCGGGCTGGAGAGGGAAAGCCGATTTCTCTCCGATACTGCGGGAATAGCGGGCTTTTTCGTTTCGCTCTCGGCGGTGACGGGAGTATTTTTCATCTTTTCGCTTTCCGTACTCGCCGGCATTTCATAGGGTGATATCATGGAAGAAATAAAAAGCTATGTTTATATGCTTGTCTGCGTGCTGGTGGCAAGCGGACTGGCGATAAATCTCTCTCCTGAGGGGGAGATGAAAAAATATATAAGATATATCTGCCTGCTCTGCACGGCGGCGGCAATCTGCATTCCGACGGTGCAGGTGATAGGCGGTATCTCCGGTTATATCGCCGATATCGGCGACGGCACCGCATATGAAACGGGCGAAAATCCAGATGCGGAGGGGATACTCATAGAGCAGACGCGAAAGAATATTGCCGCATCCGTGCGAAATTATATCAGCGAAAAATACGGCATTGCAAAGGAGAGCATCAGCGTCGGGGTTACGCTTGACGAAAGCGACACTTCGTGCGTCGAGATAAAAAAGCTGACGCTGACTCTGCCGAAGAGCGCACCTTCGGAAAAGATAAAAGCGGAGCTTGATGAAATGTTTCTCCACAAAACTGAAATAGAAATTATCTACGGGAGGTGAGGGAATTGAAAACAAAGCTTAAGGATATGCCGCCGAAGCTGAAGCTTGCCATACTTGCCGCGCTCGGTATTTTCGGCGTTTTGCTCGTGATAATAGGTTCATCGGGCGGCAAAAAGACGGTGGCGCAAAAAAATACCGCAGAAAATACGGAAGATAACGCAACTTTGGCATATATAGAGAGCCTCGAGAATAAAATTAGAACCATAACGAGGCAAATAACAGGTTCGGACAATGTGAGCGTTATCGTAACCGTCAGCGACGGAGTGCAGTATGTTTATGTTTCTGATGAAAAGTCGGGCGAGAGCGGCACGGACAGGGAATACATAACCGTGCGCAAGGAAAACGGCTCGGGCACACTCATATTGCAAAAGGAAATATATCCTCCCGTTGAGGGCGTTTCCGTTGCGTGCCGCGGCGGCGATGACCCGGGACTGCAAGCCAAGCTTATCTCGGTCATATCGACGGCGCTGGGACTTCCGAGCAACAGAATCTGTATTGTCGGGGTAAAATAAATTTTTATATTAAGGAGATTTATTATGAGAAACGAAGAGAGAGCCGCTATCAGAGCGGGCATGGCAAATCAGGTAGAGGGAGAGGAAGCCGTACTCAGCCTCCCCGAGGCAAAGGAACACAATTTCAAATTCGGCAGTATTTTCACGGGTGACAGCGTGAAAAAAGGCATCAAAAAATTCGGCGTGCGCAATCTTGTGATTGTTCTTTCCGTACTGCTCATCGGTGCCGCCGTATATGTAAACTGGGCTATCTTCGGCAAGACCGACAAGCCCGATTCCGGAAAAGACCAGCCCTCCGGTAATGTCAATGTAGATGACAAGACGAATACGGAATCAAATTATTTTGCCGCATCGCAGATAGAAAGACAGCGCGCAAGAGACGAGGCTATGGAGGTTCTTCAGGGTGTTGTCGACGATGCAAAAAGCCTTGACGCGGCAAAAGAACAGGCGCTTGCCGATATAGCTGCAATCGCGGCAACTATCGAAAAGGAAGCCAATATCGAGACGCTCATAAAAGCAAAGGGTTTTGATGAATGCGTAGCCGTCATAAACGGCGACAAGGCAAACATTATCGTAAAGAGCGAGGGTCTCAAGCCCAATCAGCTCTCGCAGATACTCGAAATCGTTTATAAGCAGGCAAATATTCTTCCCGCAAATGTGACGATAGCAGAGAAATAAAAAAATAAGGAGCTGCGGCAATTTTGCCGCAGCTCCTTTGGTTGTATTCAGAATTCCAGTTTTTCTTCGATATAGGAAACGAGGTCGTCTGTCTTTATGCGAACCTGCTCCATGGTATCGCGGTCGCGGACGGTTACGCAGCCGTCGTTTTCGGAATCGAAATCATATGTGATGCAGAAAGGCGTGCCTATCTCATCCTCGCGGCGATAGCGCTTGCCGATAGAGCCTGTCTCATCATAATCGACGGGGAAGTGCTTTGCGAGATTATTGTGAATCTCCATAGCCTTATCGCCGAGCTTCTTTGAAAGGGGCAGGACAGCCGCCTTGAAAGGAGCGAGTGCGGGATGGAAATGAAGCACCGTGCGTACATCGCCGCCCTCGAGAGTTTCTTCGTCGTAGGCTTCCGTGAGGAACGCGAGGAACGAACGCTCAACGCCGAGACTGGGCTCCACAACATAGGGAATATAGCGTGTATTCTTGTCGGGGTCAAAGTATGTGAGGTCTTTGCCGGAGGTATTCTGATGCTGAGTGAGGTCATAGTCCGTGCGGTCGGCAACGCCCCAGAGCTCGCCCCAACCGAACGGGAACATGAATTCGAAGTCGGTTGTTGCCTTGGAATAGAAGCAAAGCTCCTCGGGGTCATGGTCGCGCAGGCGGAGATTTTCTTCTTTCATGCCGAGGCTGAGAAGCCAGTTCTTGCAGAAAGAACGCCAGTATGAGAACCACTCAAGGTCGGTATCCGGCTCGCAGAAAAATTCAAGTTCCATCTGCTCAAATTCGCGGACGCGGAAAATGAAGTTTCCGGGGGTTATCTCATTGCGGAAGGACTTGCCTATCTGACCGATACCGAAAGGCAGTTTCTTGCGAGTGGTGCGCTGAACATTGACGAAGTTTACGAAGATACCCTGTGCCGTTTCGGGGCGGAGATAAACCGTGTTCTTGGCGTCTTCTGTTACGCCCTGGAATGTCTTGAACATCAGATTGAACTGACGGATATCCGTGAAATTATGCTTGCCGCAGGAGGGGCAGGGGATATTGTTTTCCTCGATAAAATTTTTCATTTCTTCCTGCGAAAAAGCATCGATGGGCTTTTCGAGAGCTTTGCCTGTCTTTTCGCAGTAATCCTCGATAAGCTTGTCCGCGCGGAAGCGCTCCTTGCATTCGCGACAGTCCATGAGCGGGTCGGAGAAGCCGCCGAGGTGACCGGAAGCAACCCATGTCTGCGGATTCATGAGAATGGCCGCGTCAAGACCTACATTGTAGGGGCTTTCGGTGACGAATTTCTTCCACCATGCTTTCTTGATATTGTTTTTCAGCTCTACGCCGAGAGGACCGTAATCCCATGTATTTGCAAGACCGCCGTAAATTTCGGAGCCGGCAAAAACAAAGCCGCGGTTTTTACAGAGCGCAACGAGCTTATCCATTGTTTTTTCTGTGTTTTTCATCGTCATTTATCCTTCATTTCATTAGATTTTTTATTTTTTATCATGTCCATATAATCCTGCAGGATTATCTGCGCCGCGAGCGAATCGACCGTGGCACGGTGATTTTTTGTTTTGATGCCGGATTCGCGCAGATACATATGCGCCATAACGGTGGTACAGCGCTCGTCATACAGCGTGACGGGAATATCGCAGAGCCCGCCTATCATATCGGCAAAAGCCATGGCGCTCTGCGCCTTTTCTCCGAGAGAGCCGTCCATATTCACGGGCTTGCCGACGACGATGAGGCTGACCGAAAGCTCCTTTGCCTTTTCCGCGATTTCCGCCGCGGCTTTTCCGACATTGTAGCTTTTGATATTTCCTATGCCGTGCGCATACATTCCGAGGTCATCGGAAACGGCAAGTCCCGTTCTTGCTGCGCCGAAATCGACGCCGAGTATTTTTTCTGCCATCTTGCCTCCCGCTCAGAAGCTGTTTCTGTTGAGGCCGATCTTGTTTTCAGCCATGTACTTTTCTATATCGGCTTTGCTCGGGATATATTCGAGATTGCCGTTTGCCGCGCGGGCGAGAAGCGTCACTATCTGCGCATATCTTGCGGCGCGCACGGGATGGCGGCTCTTGAAAAATTCATATGCGTAAGCGCCGATGTATATGGGAGAGAAAAATTCCTTTCCCTCAGCGGCGGTTTTCAGCGTATGCGGCGCCTCTGCATATTCGTAGGTATTTCCGTCATATACAAACGAAGTGCCCTTTCTGTTTATCACATAGAATTTTGCCTTTATCTTTGCGGAGAGCGAAATTATCGCGCGGACAGCCTTATCCGCCGTATCGGGGAAGAAGCCTGTGAGCGCATATATCTCATCCTCGGAGATAATGAGTGTTTTTACATTTTTGAGACTCTCCAGCGGGAGCTTTGCCGTATGCGAATTGTATTCTAAAATCAGGTCGAGTCCCTGCTCGGTTGCGCGGTTCAGCGCATATACCGCGAGATCCTCATATTCTGTGCGCTTTACTATATGCACGCGCTTTTCTTCGGAATCATCCTTTTCCTCCGAGAGATCGTCCTCGATGGAGATTTCCTCTTCAACCTCGTGAGCCACGAGCAAAGGCTCCTGCGGAACTATGAGCGCATCGGGATATGAAGCGAGTGCATTATCAATATCCTCTCTTGAAATAAGCTCGCCGACTCCGCGGGAAACATAATTTGTATGACCGCCGAGATCGTCATAGAGAGTGACGCTCATGCCTGTCTGATAACCCTGAACGGTCTCTGTATTGTCGGTGATGATACCGCACTTTTCGTAGTAACGCATGAGGCGTTCACCGTTTGTATCGGCGCCGAGCTTTGTGCAGAAGGCGCAAGAGCCGCCAAGCTTGGCTATGGAGATTGCCGTGGAAACACTTTTCCCGAAGGCGTGAAAACGATAAGCTCCGCTTTCAACGGTATTTCCTTCTTTTTTCTTCGGATTTATCTTCATGCGCAGGTTCATGTAGCTGTTTCCTATTACGAGAATTTTCTTATCCATAATAATAGCCGTCCTTATTGATTTATAAAATATATTTTATCATAATAAATCGGTCTTGTAAATAGATATTTGATTAAAAAAGCCGATAAATTCGGAAAAAACAAGCTTCAGTCGCGGAAAAGTCTGCGCGAGAGCGGCAGAAGCACGGAGCCGACCATATTTCCGGCTGTTATCACGGCGAGGCGGAGCATGGTTTCGCCGGTTATCATGCGAGCGGCGGCAAAATAAAACATATCCGCTACGCAATGCTCAAATCCGCAGAGGATGAAAAGTGAAATCGAAAGGAAAAGTACTATGTATTTTCCGACATCGTGCTTTATGTTTTTATATCCGTCCACGCCGAAAAACATAAGCAGATTGCAGAATATGCCGAGCACAAAAAGGCTGAGAAGGCTGTCATCAAGGCGCGCAGCCGTAAATGCGGCGGCTGTCTGTGAGACAGACATACGGGTGAGGTTCGTGAGCGCGGCGACAAGCCATGTTCCCGCGAAATTGCCTGTCCATGTTATGAGCAGAATGAGCAGATAAGAAGGCGGGTTTTCGAAGATGTAGCCGTCTTTTCCCGTAAAAAGAAAAAATCCGCAGGTGACTACCATGAAGAGTGCAAAGGTAAAAAGAACGGCACCGAGATTTTTGTCGCTGATGCGGCAGTACATAAATCCCGCGATGCCGACGCAGATTCCGGCGAAAACGGCTTTAATAAATGCAGATAAGTATTTCATTTTTCCTCCAGAGATTTTATATGTATAAAATATTCTATCATGTCGTGCGGGTTTTGTCAATATATGAGGAAAAATGAAAAAGAGCAATTTTATACTTGCAAAAATATAAAATGTGTGATATTATAGAAAAGAACAAAAAATTTTCATCGGAGGCAACATGAAATTTACTATATTTATAAGCGAAAAATTTGATATAAACGGAACACCGATTGAGAGCACTCCTATAACCGAAGGACTTATAAACAGTACATATAAGATATCGACAGACAGCGGGAAGGATTATATTCTCCAGAAAATAAATACGAATGTTTTCAAAAATCCCGACGAGCTGATGCAGAATATAGAAAATGTCTGCAAATACATCTCCGCAAGAGTGGACGACCCCGAGAGAGAGGCGATGACTGTTATCAGGGCAAAGGACGGCAAGCTCTGGTACAGAGCAGAGGACGGCGGTTGCTGGCGCGTATACAAATTTATAGAGGGCGCGAAATCCATTCAGGCGGCGGAAAACGAAATGTCGCTTTACTATGCGGCAAAGGCTTTCGGCAAATTCCAGCGCCTGCTCGGCGATTATGATGCATCTACCCTTTTTGAAACGATACCGAATTTTCACAATACGGTGAGCCGCTTTGCCGACTTCAAGGCGGCTGTGGAGCATGCTTCTCCCGAGAGAAGAGCGGAATGCGAAAAGGAAATAGAGCAGATTTATGCGCTTGAGCCATATGCGCACATGATAGTGGACGGACTCGCAAACGGTAAACTGCCGCTTCGCGTTACGCACAACGATACAAAGCTCAACAATGTCATGCTTGACAATGTAACGGGCGAGGGCGTCTGCGTTATCGACCTCGATACGGTAATGCCCGGCTCGCTTCTCTACGATTTCGGCGATGGCGTGCGCTTTGCCGCCTGCAACAGCGCCGAGGACGAGCGTGACCTATCAAAGGTTTATCACAGACTTGACCTTTTCGAGCAGTATACGCACGGCTTCCTTGACGGTATCGGCGCGAATATAACCGAAAACGAGCGCGATATGCTTCCTGTTTCCGTGGTGATACTCACATATGAGCTTGTGCTCCGTTTTCTCGGGGACTATCTGAATGGCGATGTATATTTCAGAGTAGCCGAGGACAGACCGAAGCACAATCTCGAGCGCGGCAGAGCGCAGCTCAAGCTCACGCTCGACACGATATCCAAGCTTGACGAGATGAAGAAAATCGTGGAGAAATATTCTAAATAAGAGAATAAGCAAAAAAAGGTTGCGGCGATGCCGCAACCTTTTTGCATGCTGTATTTTATCCGTTTATCTCATCCGCAATTCTGCGCGCGACGAAAACACCGCTTGCAGAGGCATGGGAGAGAGAATGTGTGATGCCGGAGCCGTCGCCTATGATATAGAGACCCTTGTACTCCGTTTCGAGATACTCGTTTGTATCCACTTCCATATTGTAGAACTTGACTTCCACGCCATAGAGCAGGGTATCATCGTTTGCTGTTCCGGGGGCAATCTTATCGAGGGCATAAATCATCTCCATTATGCCGTCAAGTATACGCTTCGGAAGCACGAGACTGAGGTCACCGGGAGTTGCCGCGAGGGTAGGTGTGACGAATGATTCTTCTATGCGCTTCTGATTGCTGCGTCTGCCGCGTACAAGGTCGCCGAAGCGCTGGACTATAACGCCGCCGCCGAGCATATTCGAGAGGCGGGCGATGCTTTCGCCATAGCCGTTGCTGTCTTCAAAAGGCTCGGAAAAATGCTTTGAAACAAGCAGAGCGAAGTTTGTGTTCTCCGTCTGCATTTTCGGGTCCTCATAGCTGTGACCGTTTACCGTGACGATGCCGTTTGTATTTTCGTTTACGACGATGCCGTGCGGATTCATGCAGAATGTGCGGACATTATCCTCGAATTTTTCTGTTCTGTATACTATTTTGCTCTCATAAAGCTCGTCTGTGAGATGAGAGAAAACAACTGCGGGAAGCTCTACGCGCACACCGAGATCGACACGGTTGGATTTTGTATGTATGCCCATCTTCTTGCATATTTCTTCCATCCATTTGCTTCCGCTTCTGCCGACGGAAACTATACAGTCGCGGCATTCGAAATCGCCCTTATCCGTAGATATCGCAAAGCCCTCATCTGTCTTGCAGATATCATGCACGGGCGTATCGAAATAGAAATCCATGCGTGTGCGCAGATATTCGTAAAGATTTGTCAGCACGACATAGTTTACATCCGTTCCGAGGTGGCGGACGGAAGCTTCAAGCAGATTGAGCTTATTCTGAATGCATATCTTCTTGAATTTTGAGCCTGCGGTGGTATATAGCTTTGTACCGCTCCCGCCGTATTCCATATTTATTTCATCGACATATTTCATCAGATCGAGCGCCTGCTTTTTTCCTATATGCTCGTAAAGCGTGCCGCCGAAATCATTTGTTATATTATATTTTCCGTCGGAAAAAGCGCCTGCGCCGCCGAAGCCGCTCATTATAGAGCAGGTTTTACAGCCGATGCAGGTTTTAATTTTGTCGCCGTCGATGGGACAGCGGCGCTTGGCAAGAGGATGCCCTGCCTCAAAAACCGCGATTTTCAGTTCCGGTGACTTCTTTGTCAGCTCATATGCGGAAAAGATACCGCCGGGACCCGCACCTATGATAATTACATCGTATTTCATATTATTCACTCCGTTTGCCGCCGTCGCGGCGTGATTTTAGGTCTATCCAAAGACCAACAATATATTATACATGAAGCGCGGCAATAAGTCAAGCGGGAAAATGTAAATAAATACGCAGACTTTATCGCAAAAACACGGGAGAAATCCGATTGAGGATTTCTCCCGTGTTTTTGTCCTGTTATCTTGCTTTTTTGTGCTTGGAAGAGTGGTCGAGCGCCGTCACGGGGACATCATAAATATCCGTATATGCCGCCGCTTCCGCGCCGTTTTCGGGAATATGCTGTGTTATGCCCGTGCATTCGTTTGCGCTGGCTACGGGATTTGAGAGGAAAGCATCCTTTGTGCGGCTGCGCGGGTCGGTCATCGCTTCGCGGCGTTTCGCCTTTGCTTCTTTTCCTGTAATCATTTTTTATCATCTCCATTCGGGATTATTCTTTGCAATTTCTTTGCTTTTATGCTAAAACCATCTTGAATTTATCGCGATTATAATGTATAATATACTATGATTATTTATGGTTGATATAAAGAAGGAGCGGCTTCATGCTTGAAAAGTTAAAGGAAATAGAAGAAAAGTTTATCGGTATAGAGTCGGAGCTTGCAAAGCCCGAGGTTGTCTCGGACAAGGATAAATTCCGCGCGCTCATGAAGGAGCACAAGACACTCCTGCCGATAGTGGAAAAATACAGGGAATACTGTGCCGAGAAAAAGAACGAGGAAGAGGCGGAGGAGATAATCGCCGAAACGCACGATGCGGAGCTTAAGAAAATGGCGCAGGAGGAGAGAGCGGCATCAAAGGAGAAATGCAAGGGCTTCCTTGACGAACTGCAGCTTCTTTTGCTCCCGCACGACCCAAATGACGACAAGAATGTCATTATAGAGATACGCGGCGGTGCGGGCGGCGACGAAGCGGCGCTTTTTGCCTACAATCTTTACCGCATGTATACGATGTATGCGGCTTCTGTAGGTTGGAAAACGGAGATAATAGAGCTGAATGAAACGGAGCTGGGCGGCTTCAAAGAGGTTTCGTTCCTCGTAGAGGGCGAGGGCGCATATTCAAAGCTGAAATTTGAGAGCGGCGTGCATCGCGTTCAGCGCGTACCCGAAACAGAGGCGAGCGGCAGAATCCACACCTCGACTGTCACCGTGGCGGTGCTCCCCGAGGCGGAGGATATAGAGATAGAGATAAATCCCGCCGATATCAAGCTGGAATCCTGCAAGAGCAGCGGCGCGGGCGGTCAGCATGTCAATAAAACCGAGAGCGCAGTACGCCTCACGCATAAGCCGACAGGCATCGTTATCGAATGTCAGGAGGAACGCAGTCAGTTCAAGAACAGGGACAAGGCGATGAAGCTCCTGCGCACGAAGCTCTATGATATGGAGCGTACAAAGCGCGACAGCGAGCTTGCCTCGGCAAGAAAAAGTCAGGTCGGAACGGGCGACAGAAGCGAGAGGATACGCACCTACAATTATCCGCAGGGGCGCATCACCGACCACAGAATAGGGCTTACGGTATATAATTTCGAGAATTTTCTCGCGGGAGATATAGGCGGCATGATAAATGCGCTGATAGCGGCAGACACCGCCGAAAAGCTGAAAGGCGAAAATAATGAGAACAGAGACAGTAAAAATAAATAAAGAGCTGCCGCTTGAGCCGCAGCTTTGCCGCGCCGCAGAGGTGATACGAGGCGGAGGGCTTGTAGCCTTTCCGACGGAGACGGTATATGGGCTGGGCGCAAACGGGCTCGATGAAAAAGCTGCCGCGGCTATCTATGCGGCAAAGGGCAGACCGAGCGACAATCCGCTCATTCTCCATATAGACGAGCCGACGAAAGCGGAGAAGTATGCGTATACCTGCGAAGCCTACTATGCGCTTGCGAGAAAATTCATGCCGGGACCGCTCACCGTGATAATGCCGAAGCGCGATATAGTGCCTATGGCGACGACGGGCGGGCTTGAGACTGTGGCGCTCCGTTGTCCCGAAAACAGGATAGCGAGGGAGCTTATCCGCCTCTGCGACCTGCCGATAGCGGCACCGAGCGCGAATATCTCGGGCAAGCCGAGCCCGACTTGCGCCGCTCATGTGCTCCATGATATGGACGGGCGCATAGATATGGTGATAGACGGCGGAGAATGCGATATCGGCGTGGAATCAACAATAGTTGAGCTTGCCGGCGGTAAAGCAACTCTGCTTCGCCCGGGCGCGATAACGCTCGACATGCTCCGCGAGGTGCTCGGCGAGGTTTCGGAAGACCCGACGATAACACATATCCCCGATGCGGGCATGAGACCGAAAGCACCCGGGATGAAATATCGGCATTATGCACCGAGTGCGCCGACTGTACTGATATGTGACGACGGCACGGCGGATTTTGATATGCGTGCGATAAAATTTCTCTCGGCAAAAAAAGCCGAGGATAAAAAGACAGGCATACTCTGCTTTGAGGAATATATTCCCGAGCTTGCGGGGAAATATACCGTCAGCCTCGGCGAAAAGAGCGATGAGAGCGAGCACGCGCGGCGGCTTTTTGCGGCTCTGCGGCATTTTGACGATCTCGGCGCCGACAGGATATATGCTACTGTTTCAAGCACGGGCGATGCGGGGCTCGCTTTTTACAACAGGATGCTCAAGGCTTCCGGATACAATATAGAAAAGGTTTGATAGTGTTATGATTATCGGAATTACAGGCGGAAGCGGAAGCGGAAAAAGTGCGCTCTCGGCGCTCTTTGCCGCCGACGGCTTTTTTGTGATTGACTGCGACGCGCTCGTACACAGGCTTTACGGCGAGAGCAAATACATAAATGCCGTATGCGCTGCCTTTCCGGAGGTGCGCGCTGAATACGGTATAGACAGAAAAAAGCTCGCCGCAATTGTATTTTCTTGTCCGACAGAGCTGGAAAGGCTGAACAAAACCGTTTTGCCGCTCATTTCAGATGCTGTGATGGCAGAGGCGGAAAACGGACGCGGACATCGCGGTATTATACTTGACGCGCCGACGCTTTTTGAAGCGGGGCTTGATAAGAAATGCGACCTTGTTATCGGAGTTATAGCCGATGAAGATATACGAATAGCGAGAATAGCGGCGCGCGACGGTATCTCCGAGGCGCAGGCGCACGCCCGCATATCATCGCAGAAAAGCGATGAGTTTTACCGCACGCATTGCGATTTCACCGTCTGCAACAACGGTGCACGCGAGCTCTGCGAGGTTTACTCGGAGCTGAGGAAAAAGATAGGAGTCCGTTGATGGCAAAAAGAAACCCTTTACTGATTTATATCAGAATAATTTTGCTTGTTGTGCTCGTTCTCGCGTCTGCACTGCTCACCTTTTCGGAGGCGAAGCGCAGGGAGAGAATGGTCGATTTTGCGGAAGTTTATCCGATAGTGCATAAATATTCGGAGAAATACGGTGTAGAGGAAAACATGATACTTGCCATGATACGCACGGCAAGTAATTTCAATGCCAATGCAGTCTCATCCTCGGGCGCGATAGGACTGATGCAGATATCGCCCGCCACATATACCGGAGATATCAAGCCCCGCCTCGGCTCAAACGAGAGAGAGGGCAGGCTTTATGATCCGGATTTCAATGTTATGTGCGGAGTGTTTTACTTTCGTGTATGGCTTGACTATTTCAATTCGCCCGAGCTTGCCCTTGCTGCCTACAATGCCGGAGCAGGCAATGTGCGGAAGTGGATTTCAAATTCCGAATATGCCGAGGGCGGTGTGCTCAAGCAGGATAAAATCCCCTCTGCCGCCACGGCGGAATATATGAAAACCGTCATGCGCCACTATAATGAATACAACAAGACCTATGGCGAGGCAAAGATAAAGCGAGAGGTGAATATGGATGGAAAGCGCTATATTTCACGCGAGCTATGCTTTGAATTTGCGAAAAAGTATGCGAAAATGTATGATGTCAGTCCGTATCTCGTGATAGCGATAGCAGAGGTGGAAAGCGGCTTCAATGCAAACGCCCTTTCAACCTCGAATGCCATGGGGCTTACGCAGATAAAGCCCGATACATATAAGGTCGATATCGCGGCAAACCTCTGCATAGACGACCCGCCCGAGCGGCTCTATGACCCCGAATTTTCGATAAAATGCTGCGCATACTATGTTTCGTGGATTCAGACGAGATTGCGCAGGGTAGGTACAGGCTCGGATATGCAGGTGGCTGCGGCATACCACGGCGGCATAAACAAGGTTCGCTCATGGCTTTCGGACGGCGAATACAGCAGCGAAGGCGAGCTTCTCTATGATAAGCTTCCCGATGCCGCGACAAAACGCTATGTCGAAAAGGTCATGGCGGCATACGATAACTGGAAAAATAAATAATTTACATAAAGAAAGGAAAAAATCATGGAAGAGACAAATGTAAAAAAGGATGAAAAATCCGTAGCTGACACGCTGAAGGAAGAGCTATTCTTCAAGGGCAAAAATGCTTTTGAAGAGATGAATGAAGAGGAAACAGAGAAGTGCTTTGAATATGCAAAGGGCTATGCAAAATTCCTCGATAACGGCAAGACGGAGCGCGAATGTGTAAAGACAGCTGTCGCTTTGCTTGAGGAAAAGGGATTTATACCCTTTGAATTCGGCATGCAGGTGAACGCGGGCGAAAAGTATTATTACAATAACCGCGGAAAGAGCCTTGCCGCATTCATTGTCGGCAGTGAAAGCCTCGAGAGCGGCGTTTATATGTCTGCCGCACATATCGACTCACCGAGAATAGACCTGAAGCAGCATCCGCTCTATGAAGCGGACGGTTTCGGCTTCTTCAAGACGCATTACTACGGCGGCATCAAGAAATATCAGTGGACAACCATACCGCTTGCCATTCACGGCGTTGTTGCCAAGAAGGACGGAAGCGTGGTCGAGGTTGTTGTCGGCGAAGACGATAATGACCCTGTTTTCTATATCACAGACCTGCTCCCGCATCTCGCAGGCGGTCAGATGGCAAAGACAGGCGGTAATATCATCGCGGGTGAACAGCTCAATATTCTCATCGGTTCGCGCCCCTACAGCGTAAAGACAGGCGACGCGGTAAAGCTCAATATCATGAAGATTCTCAATGATAAATACGGCATCACAGAGGGCGATTTCATGAGTGCGGAGCTTGAAATGGTTCCCGCAAATAAGGCAAGAGATATCGGTTTCGATCGCAGTCTTATCGGCGCTTACGGTCATGACGACAGAGTTTGCGCTTATCCTACGCTGACTGCTCTCATGGAAACCGAAAACCCGAAGCACACGGTAATGGCTATTCTTGCCGACAAGGAAGAGATAGGCAGTGAGGGCAACAGCGGCATGAAGAGCGCCGTTTATTTCGATATCATCGCCGATATGGCAAATACCCTCGGCGTTTCCGATGCGGTTGTCAGAAGAAGCTCCAAGTGCCTCTCATCCGATGTAAATGCGGCTTATGACCCGAATTTTGCCGAGGTTCACGAGAGACGCAACAGCTGCTTTGCAAACGGCGGCGTTGTTATCACCAAATTTACGGGTTCGCGCGGCAAATCCGGTTCAAACGATGCTTCGGCTGAATTTATGGGCTTTGTACGCAGTGTGCTCGATGATGCGGGCGTAGTATGGCAGACCTCCGAGCTTGGCAAGGTTGATGCGGGCGGCGGCGGCACTGTTGCCATGTATATCGCACAGAAGAATGTCGATGTGGTAGACCTCGGCGTTCCGGTGCTTTCCATGCACGCACCCTATGAAGTTGTGGCAAAGACAGATGTTTATATGACACATAAGGCTATCGCGGCTTTCTTTGCGAAATAAGATAGAAATAATTTAGAAGATAATGATAAAACTCCCGTCTGCACCATGCAGGCGGGAGTTTTTGTATGTATGCTGATTAGTCGAATTCTTCGGTTTATTTCAAAAATTCTTTTACTTTTTCGCCTATGGCTTTTGCCATATAGAAGTAGCCCATGCCGTTCGGATGGCAATTATCGGCGGTGCATTCCTCGCGTATATCCGGCGGGAATATCGCCGCACCGTCCACGAGACGGATGTTTTTATCGCCCTCGGCAAGCGCACGGCTGTAATTATCAAAAATCAGTCGGCGCCGCGGCTCGTTGCCCGCGACATCGGGCCTATAATCAACCTTTGTGGCAAAAATTATCGGCAGGTCGGGTTGTGCCTCGCGTATGCGCTTATAGCCTGTGTAATGCGTCTTTTCGAGATGCTCGAAAGTCGGCGCATTGTGGTCATAGTCATAGACAAGCACGCTCATATCAAGCCCCGCGATGTAATTTATCATGGCGTCCTCGCCTCTTGCCGCGCCGGCGAACCCGAGGCTGACAAAATCGCAATCGAGCATTCTCGACACCACGGCGGGATATGCACCGCTTGCAAGCGTTGCGCCCACACCGTGTACTATGGAAGAACCGTAGAAAACGACGGGCTTCTTGTATTTATAATCATCGGGAGGGAGGATTTCCGAGCCCTCGCGCAGAGCGATATAAAGCCTGTCTATCTTTGCAAAAAGAGGAAGATAGAGCGTTATTTCTTTCATGCCCGGCTTGAGGCGCACGCGCCCCTCGGCAAAACCCGTGCAGTCGCCGCCCTGATATGTGAAGAAAATTCCGCCGAATTTCTGAACGCCGCCTTCCTTCACATAGAAATTGAAACCGTGCTTTGCAAGCATGGAAGACTGCGGCTGACCGAATGTATCGGCGGCTGTGATATTTGCCTGCACGATGATATAGTCCGAATCTGTTT
The DNA here is from genome assembly GCA_905202255.1 of uncultured Ruminococcus sp. GTDB lineage: Bacteria > Bacillota > Clostridia > Oscillospirales > CAG-272 > Apopatosoma. The sequence continues at coordinate 33,485 of CAJKRH010000005.1, read as the reverse complement.
TGAAGCGGATTCTTCCGCCTGCCGTCATGGCGCCGAGATTTTCGAGATCACGGCTCGTATTTTTAGCCACATCTTCCGGTACGCGCCTGTACGGCTCGCACAGTCCGTGCATAGAAAACGGTGCTTTCGCCGCATCGAGATACACGGGATTGCCGACGGTCATAGTCTGTCTTTCCGGCTTGAGACCGATATTTTTTGTTACAGTCATTTTTTATTCCTCAAAAATTCGTATGCTCTTTATCAGCGGAACATCGCGTGAGCCTGTGATATAAATTCGTATGCTGTCCGTTTCTTTGCCGATGCGGCATATCTTCTTGTGACCTATTGTCGTATCATCGGCAAAACGGAAGAAAACATTTTTGATATTCTTTGCGGAGAGAGAGAAGCTTGAGATGCGCTGACCGTATGCAATATCCTCGCAAAGCTCGATATATGAGATTTTCTTCACGCCGTCAAAGGTTATATCATAATATTTCTGCGTCTCGGAGGTCGGAACCTCCTTGACATCGGCTTTCGGAAAGAGATCTTTTTCATCGGAAAATGTTGTTTTTATCCAGTTTCCGAATTCGAGCAGGCGCGCGACATCGTTTTCGTCAAATTTACCGTTCGGCATCGGCGGAATATTCAGATTCAGGCAGGTATTATTGCCGACGGAATTGAGATAAACCTGCTTCAGATGTTCAAGAGAATGAGCACACTCCGAGGGATGATAGAACCAGCCCGGACGGATTGAGGTATCGACCTCGGCGGGCGCAAAAACGGGCTTGCGCGAATAAATCATGGATTCGAAATCGCCTATCGTGCCGTAGGTATTGAAAATATACTGCATTGTCCCGGGTACGGGAGAAGCTGTCTGCGGTGCCGCCTGAAGCCTGTGGCAAAGTTCATAGGGAACAACCGCCCATTCCGCATGGCGGCGGGAACCGCTTTCGTTTCCTATCCATCGCACATCGGGGCTGTGATCGTTGTATATGACGGCGTTCGGCTGATATTTGCGGATAAGCTCGAAATATCCGTCGAAATCGTACTCCTGACGCTTGCCGGTCGCTGTTTCGCCGTTTGCCTCGTCAAACCAGACCTCGAAAACCTCGCCGTAGCCTGTCAGCAGCTCTGTCAGCTGTGCCTTGAAGAAATCATTGTATTTATCCGTGCCGTAGTACTCTGAATTTCTGTCCCACGGCGAGAGGTAAAAGCCGAATTTTATTCCGACCTTGCGGCAGGCATCGGAAAGCTCACGCACAATATCGCCCTTGCCGTTTTTGTAAGGGGAATTTTTTATGGAATGCTCGGTGGTTTTTGTCTGCCAGAGGCAGAAACCGTCGTGATGCTTGGCGGTGATGATGGCACCTTTGAGTCCAGCCGCCTTGATGGCGCGTGCCCAACCCTCGCAGTCAAGCTCGGTGGGGTTGAATATGGCGGGGTCTTCCGTGCCGTCGCCCCATTCTTTTCCCGTGTATGTATTCGGGCTGAAATGGATGAATGCGTACATTTCCATATCAAACCAGCGCAGTTGATTTTTATTCGGGCGTACATTGCCCAGTTGCTTCATGTATTCCTTGATTTCCATCTGTTCCTCCGAAAGAGAATTTTGCAAAACATGCGAGATAAATATACCATAAAAAAGGGGCGCTTGTCAATAGCTATCGACATATTGCTGTATAAATCTGTTATCATCGCGCGGAAAAAATTTATCGTATTAGAAAAAGGCTATTGTCAAAGCAAAATCACGGTGATATAATAAAAATGATAACTACTGATGCTGTGACGGGAGGGAAGCGGATATGGAATTTTTTGCCGAATTTTTACTGGAAATATATATGGAGCTGATGTTTCTCATCGTACCAAAGGCAAAGAGAGGCAACAAAAAATATAGAGTAATCGCAACGCTTATTGCGATTGCGGTTTTGCTTGGCGTAGCGGCGCTTGCGCTATGTGGCGCTATACTCATTTCGAAATATAAAAATCCCCTCGGCATCATTCCCATCGCGGTAGCGGCTGTTATTTCTCTCTCTCAGATTCTTGCCGGATTTGTATTGTACGATAAAAACCATTGATAAAAACGGCATATCAAAGAATTGCAGAAACCCTCTTTTCGGGTGCACAGCACCCGAAAAGAGGGATTTTATTATATGATATCACTTTGCGCGAAAAATTTTTAAAATGCTATTGACAAAGGAAAACAGTGGTAGTATAATTAAAAATGACAAAGATATTTGTCATTTAGACAAGTATTTATGTCATAGGAGGTGTTTATGGTACTGCGAAATCGACTAAAGGAACGCAGAGCCGCACTGAATGTCAATCAGCAGGAGATGGGATGCCTGTGCGGCGTATCGAGGCAGACAATCAGCTTAATAGAGCGGGGTGACTATTCGCCGTCCGTCACACTTGCTCTGACGATTGCCAGAATATGCGGCGTCACTGTGGAGGAAATTTTTTACCTGCAGGAGGAAACGGAAAATGAAAAATGATGAAATCAGGCAGGCAAACCGCAAGGCTCTGCCGAAGTTTATTCTGTCTATGACGATATTCATGCTGGTCGGCGGCGCGGCAGGGTATCTCTCTGTGAGATACGGGCTTGACAGGCTGACAGGCGGAATAAAAAGCGCAGGCGAATTTTTCGGCGCGTATATTGCACCATGGCTTATGCTCGCGATAGCTGTCATTATGCCGATAGTCTGCGGCTCAATCCAACGAAGGGTAAAAAGAATGATTGACTCATGGGACGGAGAGGACGAAGATGACTACGGGATAATTGACAGGAAAATTTCACTTGTCGGATGGATTTCCGGCTCGGCGCTTATTGTTTCCGATTTTCTTATGGCGGCATCATATTCAAAGGGCTTTAAGATATTCGAAAGCACGAAAACCACGGCGCTTTTCTTTGTTGCGGTAGCTTCTGTTTTTGCCGTTATAATTGAAATGATGATTATCGGACAGAAATGCGTGGACTTCGCAAAGAGAATGAATCCGGAGAAAAAGGCTTCTTTTTATGATGCGAAATTCTCAAAGAAATGGATGGACACCTGCGATGAAGCCGAGAAAATCATGATAGGAAAATGCGCATTCAAAGCATATTCCGCGACAAATAAGGTGTGCGCAATCTCGGCAGGTGTGCTTACAATCTGCGCTTTGATTTTCAATATCGGCTTTTTGCCATCGCTTGCCGTGTGTCTTGTCTGGATTGTAAATTCGTCGGTATATTGCATCGAAGCGATGAAATATTCGAAGGCGGGAAACAAAATTTCCTGAGAAATCCGAGGTAATTGGAGGAGAAAATGAACGGCAGTTATATTGCGGTGCTTGTCCTTATTTTTGTTGTGATTATCCCTTGGATAAATCGGCAAAAAAGGCTGGCGGTGATAAAACATATTAAAAACAAAAAATATAACAAGGAGAATAACGCTATGAAGGAATTGGCAAAGCAGTTTATCGGAAAAGAGTGCATTATTTATACGGTGACAGGTACGGATTCGGTTATAAAAGGTACCGTCAAAGAGGTAACGGACGGCGGTATTGTTGTGGAAAAGAAAGACGGTACAGAGGCGGTCAATCTGGAATATATCACGCGTATCCGCGAATGGCCGCGCAACTCAAAGGGCAAGAAAAAGCAGATTTTCGAGTGATGAAATCAGCGCAAAAACCCTCTTTTCGGGTGCATAGCATCCGAAAAGAGGGATTTTTTTGTATCGGTATTTCCGTTATTTGAATTCATCCTCGTGCGAGCGGAAAAAGTCACGGTAGACACGGACATTCGGAAGCTCTGTCCAACGCTTATCGCAAACGGGACGGGCATCAAGGTCGTATATTTTCGCGCCTTTCATCGAGAGGATGAAAGGGCTGTGCGTCGCGATGATGAACTGACAGCCGTAAAACCGCGCCGAATCCTCGAGAAACCGCGCAAGCTCAAGCTGATATTCGGCAGAAAGGCTGTTTTCCGGCTCGTCGAGAAGATAGAGCGCATCTTCCTTTATCTCGCTTGTAAAATAGCGGAATGCGCTTTCCCCGTTGGATTTTTCGGTCACATTCTGCGGCAGGCGGCGCTTGGCATACTTGTTTTTCGTCGTGTGACGCGCTTCGTTGTGGCGGCGAAGCTCATCGTATTCCGATAAATCGCGCATGAGAAAGGGCGGCTCATTCGGGTCGTTCAGCTTTTCGTATTCGCTGAAAATCTCCTCGCGGCGCCTGTCCACGCCGTCGTTTATCGCGCGCATGTCGAGCAGAAAATCGAAAACCTCGTCGCTTGTTATGATGCGGCTTTCGCTCGGCAGGTAGCTACGCGTCAGCCCATATCTGCAGTATGAGAGATACTCCTCAAAATACGGCGTGCGGTTGAATGGCGCCTTGCGGATAAGTCCCAGTTTTTCCGCCACGATATTGAGAAATGTCGATTTTCCCGAGCCGTTTCCGCCGTAAAAAACGGTTATCGGCGCAAATTCCGCATGGGAGAAATATTTCTCGGGGAAAATCTTGAAAGGGTAAACGCTTTCGGCAAAGCAGGTCATTTCCACCTTATAATTAAATGAAAGCACATATTCCGCTTCGTCGCGCTCGGAGGCGGGGTCGAAATATTCGAGATATGTCATCTTTTCAGCTTGCCGATGACCTTGCCGAAGCATGTGACGCTCACGGCAGTGTCGAGCGGAATGTCGCTGTAGTCGGGATTGAGTGAGATGAGCCTGTTCCCGCCGTACTGCTTGAAGTAGCTTTCGCCGTCCACGGCAAAGATGCCGAGCTCGCCTATTTCGATATTCTTTCGGTCGGAAACGAGGAGGATATCTCCGTCGCTGTATTTGGGCATCATGCTGTTTCCGCGAACCTTAATCGCGAAATCCGCCATGTCTGTTGTCGGGCTGCTGTATATGGAAATATTAGTATAGTCGCTGTCGGCAAGGTAGGAGCCGGTGCCGGCGGAGGCGGCTGTGGAATAGAGGCGGAGAGTACGTATTTTTCGCGCCGCTTTGATGATGTCGTCTTTCTGCGGCTCGGAATCGCGCTTCGCCGAGGCTTCCTTTGCCTTTTGCAGGCGGCTGTATTCCTTATTTATAATATAGTCGGCGGTCTCCTTGCCGCTCGCGTCAAGCTCGGAATATTTGCGCATGATGTCCGGCAGGGAAGCGCCGCCGCTGTATGAAGAGGTGCCGAGAAGCTCGTCCAGCGTGCAGGAGAAGGCACCCGAAAGCGCGGTCAGTGTAGAGAGCTTGGGATCGTTCGTTGCGCCCGAGAGCAACTTATTGAGAGTGCCGAGCGATATCCCCGAAAGCTCCGAGAGACTTTCATTCGTGAGTTTTCTTTCCTTTTTTATTTTCTTTATGCACTCAAGCCATTCCATATCAAAAAACCTCCGATTACAGAAATATTCCGCCTGTTTATTTCATATTATATTATTGCAAGTATATTCTATCACAAAATTTCGGTTTTGTAAAGAGGTTTTTGAAAATAATTTATATTCAGCGGTAAAAATTTTGAAGAAAATTATAAAAAACTATTGACAAAACGCGAAATGAGTAGTATAATCAAGTTACAAATTATATTTGACGGTAATTTTTATACATAAATATAAATTCGGAGGGCGAAATGATTACTGAAAGCGGATTTGAAATAATAGGCGGCTGCAAGGTGTATGAATACGAGGTTGCCTGCCCGAATTATGCGCAGGAGAAAAAAGCGGGCGGCTTTTTTGCCGCACTGCTCGCGCTCTTTTCCGCATTTTTTGCTTTCCTCGGAAATGCGCTTTGCGCATTCGCCGCAGGCACGGTGACTGTCGGTAAAAAGACTCGCTCCGCCGTGGGCAAAAAGAAGCTCGCGCATGTATTTGTGGGATTCGGAATCTTTGTTCTGTGCGCCGCATGCACTCTCGCGGGAGTCGGTCTTGCCGCTCTGCTGATGTGAAGATGGCTTCGGCATACCGTAAGCGGAAAACAAAATCCAAGTCAAAAATGAGGACTTTGCTTTAAATCGTAGGTTTATACTTAATATATAAAATCGCACTATATAAAACTCATCTGACGAAAAATATCTCCCCCCTGATGAAAGCCCCTGCCGAAGTGGTCATCGGCAGGGGACATGGCAGGCAGCATGAGGGTAATACTGTCGGATAGATATTCATTTCAGGATAGCTTTCCATTCCGCAGTCAGCTTCTCAAGTGAAGCCGAGGCGTTGGCAGGGCTGGTGGACGGAAGCTTAAGCGCGGGGATGCCTGTTTTAGGCAGGAGAAATTTGTCATAGAGGCGTGAGGCAGTGCCGCCGTTTGTGAAAATGCGCGTCACTTTGCTTTTTGCCAGTATTTCCGAGAGGTCGTTCGGCACGGCGTGCTTTATCGAGCTGTCGGAAGAGCCGCTTATCTCGCATGAAGCGATGACATCCCAGAGAGCGATACCATGGCGCAGGAGCATAGCGCGTTTTTCATCGACGCTCCCGGGGACATTTTCGCCGATGACTGCGGCAAGCACGCGCCAGAATCGGTTTTGCGGATGCGCATAGAAAAATTCCGCTTTACGCGATTTTACCGACGGAAAACTGCCGAGGATGAGAACGCACGAGTTTTCATCCCACACGGGTGCTATATTATGTACGGCATGTTCGCTTGCGGGGCAGACGGCACCGCTTGCCATAAGAAGCGCATAATTTACCATGAGATAGATATTGCCCATTCCCGCAAAGTGGGAATTATCCGTGAAATCCGAATCGGTCGGAATCCATTCGAGCCTGTTTTCTTTTCCGAAAACGGGTTTTTCGTTTTTCAGTGTGCCGCTCCAGAATTCGAGAAGCAAATCTTCTTCGCAATATGTGAGGTCTATGAGATGGGAGATGCTTATGTCATCGCGGCTGATGGCGGTTTCTTCGAAAAGCTCGCGATATGCCGCCGCTTCGCTTGATTCGCCATCCTCAATACTGCCGCCGACAAAATTCAGTTTGCCTTTGTGCGGAGCTTTTCTTCGCAGGCACATGAGGATTTTACTTCTGTCGGGTGAAAAGACGAGTATCAGATTGTATTTTTTCATATGCGCTCACTTCCCGTGTCTTCTGTATTCGCCTGTGGTGATGCCTGCGATTTTACGGAATTGGCGGCAAAAATATGCGCAATCGTAGAAACCGAGCAGACTCGAAATATGTTCTATCGTATAGTCCGAGGTATCAAGCAGTAGCTTTGCCTTGCTTATTTTCGCTTTCATTAGGTACTCGGAAAACGAGATTCCGACGGTGGCAGAGAAGAGCCTGCCGAAATAATCGGCGCTGTAGCCGTAGATTTTTGCCGTCTGCGAGAGAGAGCCGATACTCTCGGGCGCGAAATCCATTTGCTCCGTCAGTTTTTTTATCATGGCGTCATGCGGGGCTTCGATTATCGGCGCGGGCGTTTTCGGCGAACCGCCGAAAAACTCCGTCAGGGCGCAGTGCAGAAATTCCGCCGCGCTCTCGTTTTCGCCTTTATTATAATAGAAGATGATGCGACGGAGCAGGCGCGAATAAAATTCCGTATCTGGGATGGTTTTGCAGACGGTTTTCTTCGGGAAAACCGTCATATTTTTCGGCGAAAAATGAACATTGAGCGTGAGCAGGCGGTCGTTTACATCGTGCGATGCATTATACTGCGTATTCGGGCAGAGCAGAAAGCTCTTTCCCGCGGTTATCTCCATTGGTTCGCCGCCGCAGATTATTTTGCCCTTGCCGCGGAGCACCGTCCACAGGTCATAATCCGGAAAACCCCGCCGTATTCCAGCTCCAGTCCGCAGGGCAATCCGATATACCGCAGGAATTTATTCTGATATCGAGTTCATGAAGCGCTTCTTCCATAGCATCCTCCGAAAAAAGTTTCTCATGTCGTAATAATACAATGAATTTTTGCATAAGTCAATAGACAAATCGGTTTTTCTGTGATAAAATAAAAATAAATATCGGAAGCGCCGATTTTTTTGCGTAAAGAGCAAATCTGCCGTCGCATCGCGCGACTAATATAAAAAACAGGAGGCAGAAATAATGATTTTTTTATTTGTCGCCGCTTTGGCGGCGCTTTGTGCAGCGATTTTTTACGGGAGAATTTTATTTAAGCGGCTTTCTTTTGCTTTTCGGGTGAAAAATGCCTGCAGGGAGAGCGGCTACGGCTTTTCGCCGACACACGCGCTCTGGCTACTTGGTTGGACGCGCGGCAAGAAGTGCGATTTTTACATTGAAAAGCCTGAGTGCGTTTATGCCGTCAAGCTTATCGGCGCGGTGTCGCGCACAGCGCTTTTTAATTATATCGACGAGCGGCACTATGCCGTGCGCGATTTGACTTTTCACACGCGCGCTGTCTCTGTGGGAATACCGTATAAGCCAAAAAACAAGAGCAGATATGACTTTTCTGCTTCTTTGCCAAAGGAATGGCGGGGAAAAGAAATAATTCCCGCGATAGTGATGGTTCCCGTTTCGTGCTTTGTCACCTGCTCGCATGGCGGCGAAATGAAACCGATTTCCGACGGGGACAAAATAGCCGAGGGGACTTTTTATACCGGCTCGGGCTTTATAAAGGAGGTTCTCCTCAAAAAATGATAAAGACCTGAATTTTTTCATGAAAACGCCAACCTTTTGATTTTTTCCGCCACTATATAGGCAAACGGCGTCGGAGTAATAAAAAATGGATAAACAGAAAGCGGACAGAATAATAACGGAATATCTCGGGAAAATCTACGGATTTGCCTGCAAAAAGGCTTTTTCCTACGATGAAGCAGAGGAGCTTTCATCGCTTCTCTCGGAAAAGATATATACCTCGCTTCTCGCATACAGTGAGGATATATACAATATCGAGGGCTTCATATGGCGGCTTTGCGAGCATAACTATGCGAAATTTGTAGCCGCAAACAAGCGGTACGAGGGCATTTCCATAGACGGTGCGGATATTCCTTATGACGAGCCTTTTTTCGAGGAGCTTGACGGCGCACATGATGAAATCCTGCGCCTGCGACGGGAAATTGCTTTTCTTTCACGCGACCGCAGAAGGATAGTTTATTCATTTTATTACGAAAACAAGTCCATCGCCTGCATATCGGGCGAGACGGGTATACCCGAAGGCACGGTAAAATGGCATCTGAACAAAGCGAAAAAAGATTTGAAGGAAGGTATTATCATGGAAAGAAAGATAGGAAAACTCGGACTTAATCCCGTAGAGGCGGGAGTAATCGGTCACAGCGGACGCCCCGGAAATCTCGGCTATCCCATGGCACTTCTTGAGGAAAAACTGAATCTGAACATAGTATACAGCGTTTATTTTGAGCCGAAAACGAAAGACGAAATAGCCGAAGAGCTCGGTGTGACGCCTGTTTTCATAGAGGACAAGATAAATGTGCTCGAATCAAACGGCATTCTTGTTCGCAAGGCGGGCGGCAAATATACGACATATGTGAATTTCAAACCGCAGACATATTCAAGAGAATCGGACGACAAGCGCTATATGAAGCAGTATGAGGCGGCGGAAATGCTCGTGCGCGAATATGTGCCGCAGGTGCGTGCCGCAGTGGCTGATTTCAATGATATCTATATCCCGGGCGGAAACAGAGAGCTTTTTGAAGCGTTGGCAATGTTCTACGGCATATGCAGGACATGCATAGATGTGCCGAAAAAGGATATCGGAAGATACCGCATCAAGTCTGCCGATGGCGGCGATGCCGTTGTCTATGTAGAGCTTAGCTCCACTCCTCGCGACCCCGATTACAGCATGAAATTTGAATATAAAGATTACGGTTGCTGCGGAGCAATGACGAGAGGCAGTGATGTATATCCCGTTAATTCTATATCTTGGGATACGAGATACTGCTCGCGTGGTGGCTACTGGAAAAACAACCTCACCGATGATTATGTCTGGCTCTATGAGGCATACACGGGACTTATCAGCGACGACAATGTGAACGGATATAAATTCCTGCGCCTGCGCGAAAGAGATTATCTGACAGACGACGGCAAGGTGAACATAATGGTGGCAAAGGGCTGTCCCGACACGCTTCGCAAGCTGGTACCCGCCGTTTCGGATGGGATAAAGGATAAATTTGCCGCGTTTGCGCTCGAATGCGCTATGCAGGAGGCAAAGGATTATCCGCCGCAGATGCAGGACTATATAGTCGCAAGCTCTGCAAGCGGATTTATCGGAAGCACCGTGGCGCTGATGGTGCTTGATATACTCTATGGCAACGGCACATTCAAGCCGCTTACCGAAAGTGAAAAGACAACAGCACAACTGATAATGTTTGCGGACAAACTGCCGCAGTAAAAAGAGAACAAGACCGACGCCCCCTCCGTCGGTCTTGTTATTTTATCTCGTTTATATTATATAATCGCAGTTTTCGGGAGCTTTTATGAGGTCGGCTATCGTGATACCGTCAAAAAACTCGTCCGTCATCTTCTTATATTCGCGCCACATGGGGAGAGTTCTGCAATATGAAGCGCGCGGACACGGCGCGGCACCGCAGGCAAGGCATGCGACAGGCGCCATATCCCCCTCGGTCAGGCGCAGAATCTCGCCTACGGTATAATCCTCGGGCTCGCGGCAGAGCTTATAGCCGCCGCCCTTGCCGTGGATTCCCTCGATAAGCGCACCTTTGGCAAGCAGAGGTGTGATTTTTTCTATATATTTGAGCGAAATTTCCTGCCGTTCCGCAATTTCTCGAAGCGGTATATAGCCGCTCCTGTGTTCCGCCAGATCTATCATTACTCTTATGGCGTATCTTCCGCGTGTCGATATCATATCTATCTTTTCCTTTAGCTTATTATTTTGCGGAAACTATGGTTCCGCCGCCGAGAACGGTATCGCCGAGATAAAGCACAGCCGCCTGCCCGGGTGTGACGGCGCGCTGCGGCTCGTCAAAGCATATGCGCACGCTCTTTTCGCCTGTAGGATAAACGGTGGCGGGCTGTTCTTTCTGCCTGTAGCGCACCTTGACACCGCATTTTACGGGAGAAGTCGGCACCTCGCCCGAAATCCAGTTGAAATCCTCCGCCGTCGCTTCCGCAAAGTAAAGGTCGCTTTCGCGCCCGAGGACTACGGTATTGTTTTCCGCGCAGATGCGGCATACATAGAGTTTTTCGCCGAAAGAACCGAGCCCCTTGTGCTGACCGACGGTATAATGGATGATTCCTTTGTGCCTGCCGATGATGTTTCCGCTCATATCGACGAAATCTCCGCTTTCGGAGGTTTTACCCGCATGAAGCTCGGCGATAGCCGCATAGTTGCCGTCCGGCACGAAGCAGATATCCTGACTGTCGGGCTTTTTTGCATTGACAAATCCGCTTTTTTCGGCTATCTGCCGCGTTTCGCTTTTGCGGAGATTTCCGAGAGGAAAGAGTGTTTTCGCGAGCTGCTTCTGCGTCATCGCATAGAGAACATAACTCTGGTCTTTTGTCTCGTCAGCGGCTTTTTTCAGCAGAAATCTGCCGCTTTCGCGCTCTATTTTCGCATAGTGACCCGTGGCGATGAAATCGCAATCGAGTATATCTGCGCGGTCGAAGAGCTTCTCGAATTTCATATATCTGTTGCAGTCGATGCATGGATTCGGGGTCACGCCGCGAAAATAGCTTTCGGCAAATTTATCGATGATTTTCTCTTTGAAATCATGCGAAAAATTGAAAACATAATACGGCATTCCGAGCCTGTAGGCTACACTGCGCGCATCCTCCGTATCCTCGAGCGTACAGCAGGTATGAAAGCGGGAAACGCCTGCGTCCTCATTATTATAAAGCTTCATCGTGCAGCCGATGCAGGTATTTCCCTCATCGCGGAGAAGCTTGGCGGCGACGCTCGAATCAACGCCGCCGCTCATTGCCACGAGTATTTTCATCTGTCGGTTCAGTCGGCAAAAAGAGGAGTCGAGAGATAGCGGTCGCCTGTATCGGGGAGGAGAACAACTATCGTTTTGCCCTCGTTTTCGGGCTTCTTTGCCAGTTCTATTGCCGCCCATACAGCCGCACCCGAGGAGATGCCGACGAGCACGCCCTCGCTCTTGCCGATAAGCTTGCCTGTGGCAAAAGCGTCCTCATTTGCAACGGGAATAATCTCGTCATAAATCTTTGTATCGAGAACATCGGGAACAAATCCCGCGCCGATGCCCTGAATCTTATGCGGACCGGCAACGCCTGTCGAAAGCACGGCGGAGGTTGCGGGCTCGACTGCGACAACCTTTACGGAGGGAAGCTTTGATTTCAGATATTTGCCGACGCCTGTTATAGTGCCGCCGGTGCCGACGCCGGCTACGAAATAGTCGATATTGCCGTCGGTATCCTCGTATATTTCGGGTCCCGTGGTATCAAAATGCGCCTGCGGATTTGCGGGGTTTACAAATTGACCGGGAATGAAGCTGTCCGGAATCTCACGCGCCAGCTCCTCCGCCTTGGCGATGGCACCTTTCATGCCCTTTGCGCCATCGGAGAGGACGAGCTCGGCACCGTATGCCTTCATTATCTGACGGCGCTCGACAGACATTGTTTCGGGCATAACGATGATGATACGATAGCCTCGTGCCGCGGCAACGGAGGCAAGACCTATGCCTGTATTTCCCGAGGTCGGCTCGATGATGACGGAGCCTTTTTTGAGGAGTCCTTTCTTTTCCGCATCGTCAATCATAGCCTTTGCCACTCTGTCCTTGACGGAGCCTGCGGGATTGAAATATTCGAGCTTGGCTACGATTTTTGCTTTGAGTCCGAGCTTTTCTTCAATATGAGAAAGCTCAAGAAGCGGAGTTCTGCCGATGAGCTCATCGGCGCTTTTATAGATTTTTGACATGATAATCTCTCCTTTTTTCGTGTATTTATCGATTTGCTATTTACCTACCAACATAGTATGCAGGTATTATAATACTGCCTCTACGATTTGTCAAGGGTTTTACGGAAAAAATATGAAATTTTATGTAAAAATTCACTCATGCGGCTCGGATTTGGCGTTTATCATTGATTTTTGCGTCGAAATATGCTAATATAATTAAAAAAGATATTTCTGCAAACAGAGGGAAAACATGAAAAATCTTATCTTTGTAAACGGGACTATGGGTGCGGGCAAAACGGCGACTTGCACGGCTCTTCGCGATATTATGAAGCCCGCTGTATTTCTCGATGGTGACTGGTGCTGGGATATGCGTCCGTTTACCGTCACGGAGGAGACGAAGCGCATGGTGCTCGACAATATATGCTATCTCCTTGGTAATTTTATCGCCTGCTCTGAATATAAAAACATAATCTTCTGCTGGGTGATGCACGAGCAGAAGATTATATACGATATCCTCGCGCGGCTTGACCTGCGCGATGTGAATTTCCGGCTTTTTACTCTGCAACTCTCTGAGGAGGCGCTCGGGCGGCATTTGAAGTCAGATATAGAGCGCGGGATAAGATGCGCGGATATTTTCGAGAGAAGCCGCGAGAGGCTGCCGCTTTATGAGAATATGAACGGCACAAAGATAGATGTTAGCGATATTTCGGCGCGGGAAGCGGCGGAAAAGATAGCGGGCGAGATGACAAAGCGGGAAAACGAGCCGACTTTTGAAACAGAGCGCCTGTTCATCCGCCCATGGCGGCAGAGCGATGCGGAAAACCTGTATAAATACGCGTGCGACCCCGATGTCGGTCCGTCTGCGGGATGGAAGCCGCATGAGAGCATAGAGGAAAGCAGGGGAATAATCGACCTTGTGCTTTCCGCTCACGGCACCTTTGCCGTAATATTAAAGGAAAGCGGCGAGGCTATCGGCAGCATAGGCATATTTAAGACTGAGGCAAAAGGCGCGGCGGCGGGCGAACCTGAGCTCGGCTTCTGGATAGGGAAGCCATATTGGGGGCAGGGGCTTATTCCAGAGGCGGTGCGTGCGCTTCTCTCATATTGCTTTGATACGCTCGGATGTCGCCGCATATGGTGCGCACATTTCGAAGGAAACGAAAAATCGCGCCGCTGTCAGGAAAAGTGCGGCTTTATCCCGCATCATACCGAGGAAGTTTTTTGGAAGCCCACAGGCGAAAACAAGACGACAAATTTCATGACGCTGACAAAAGAGCGTTTTGATGCAATGCGCAAAAGCTGATTTTCACTATATGATACGGAGATTTTTATGAGCGATACGAAAGAAAAGATACTGCATGAGTCGCTGAGGCTCTTTGCAAGGAACGGCTACGAGGCGGTTTCCTGCAGCGATATTGCGGGCGTGCTCGGAATAACAAAGGGCGCGCTCTACAGGCACTACAAAAACAAGCGCGATATTTTCGGAAGCATTCTCGCAGAGATGGAGCGCAGGGATGCCGTGCGAGCCGCGGCTTTTGACCTGCCTGAGGGAACTCTCTCCGATATGCCCGAGAAATACCGCGCGGCATCGGCAGATAAGCTGACAGATTTCTGTAAGGCACAGTTTGACTACTGGACGGCGGACGATTTTGCCTCGGATTTTCGCCGCATGCTGACTGTCGAGCAGTTTCGCAGTGAGGAGATGGCGGCGCTCTATCGGCAATATCTTTCCGGCGGACCGCTCGGATATGTTGCCGACCTGCTTTCCGCCATGGGATGCACCTGCCCGCAGGAAAAGGCATGGGAGCTCTATGCGCATATGTTTCTCGGTTACAGCCTTTACGATGGGGAAAATGATAAGGAAGGCGTGCGCAGTGCGCTTTTCGCGCGGCTTGACAAAATAAAAAACGAGCTTATACGGTAAGGAGAACAGAATGGAGAAGCTCCTGATAGTCGACGGGCACAATCTGCTTTTTCAGATGTTTTACGGCATGCCCGCGAGGATAATAAACGAAAACGGCGTGTCTATAGGCGGCACGCTTGGCTTTGTCGGCGCTCTGCTCAAAATCATAAGAATGACACAGCCGACGCATGCCGTAGTGCTTTTTGACAGCGAAACGGGGAGCGGACGCGCGGAGCTTGACCCCGAATACAAGGCAAACCGCACCGATTTTTCCGAGATGCCCGAGGAGGAAACGCCTTTTTCGCAGCTTCCGTATATTTATGCGGCGCTGGACAGCATAGGTATGGCTCATGCGGAGGCGGCGGGCTGTGAAGCGGACGATATCACGGCTTCGTATGCCTGCAGATACGGAGGAGACAGCAAGGTGGTAATTTCGTCCTTTGACAGCGACTTTTTCCAGCTGATATCGGAGAATGTATCGGTGCTTCGCTATCGCGGAAGCGGAACGGCGATTTTCACGGAGGAGACGGTGCGCGATAAATACGGCATAGAGCCGTGCAGATATGCCGATTTCAAGGCGATGACGGGCGACAGCGCCGACAATATCCGCGGCGCCGACAAGATAGGACCGAAAACCGCCGCGGAGCTTATTTCGCAGTTCGGCACGCTCGAAAATATCATAGAAAATGCCGGAAGCATACATAAGCCGAGCATCAGGGCGTCGGTTCTCGCAAACGCGCAGAGGCTGAAAATAAACTACAGCATGATAAAACTGGATTCCCATGCCGATATGCCTTTTGCGGAGGAAGAACTCGCTTTCACTGACGGCGGCATGACAACGGGCGAGATTCTGCGGAAAATAGGACTAAAATAAAAGAAGCAGACCGAGAGGTCTGCTTTTTTCATTAAAATAACTCATTTTTTATACGGCTCAGCTCCGCTATGAAAGCCGTGTCGAGGTCGGTGAGCTTGTAATCCTTGCGGCGGATTATCACATCTCTGTATACCTTCTTGTTTTCGTCACAGGTGCGGCAGACAAGAGAATAGCGTTCGAGTGTTTTTTTCGGTATGGGAGAGACCCACATGAAGGTGTCGGTATTTTCCGAAAGCAGCTCATACTGACTGCCGCGCTCAAAAACGAATATGCGTCGTCCGATATCGGGAAGCTCCTCTTTTTTTACAGCCTCCGTCGGCAGCGAAGGCACAAAAGGATCGCCGTGCGCTATCTCTATATGCTCGGCAAGGTCGGCAAATGTTATTTTTTCTTTCTTTGCGAGCGGCGAATTTTTGCTCATGACGAGCGCATATGTAAATTCCGCTATCAGCTCGTGAGAAAGCTCCTTTTCGTCGAGCATCTTCTTATAATATTTGTCGTGGCTTTCCGCATAGCGCACAATGCCGAGCCTGTATTCCTCCTCGAGGATATTCTTTATCGCCCGCAAAGAATTTGTTTCTTTATAGAAAATTTCAATCTCGTTTTCCGATGAAAGATGCTTGGAAAATTCGGTGAATGCCGCCGAGATATATCCGGCTCTCGGAACGGAAACGGAAAAGCGCTTCTTCGGCAAGGCAGTCTTTTTGAACATGCTCTCGAGTGTATTTACCTGATTTAAAATGGTCTTGGCATATATCAGAAAAGCCTCGCCGTCGGGTGTTGGTCGCATGCCTCTTGCCGAGCGCTCAAAAATGGTGACGCCGAGAGATGATTCCAGCTCCTTTATTGAACGGCTTAAATTCGGCTGGTCTATATAGAGCTTTTCCGCCGCTTTGTTTATCGAGCCGCAGGCGGCAACCTCAACGGCATATTTCAGATAGAGAAGATTCATATTTTTTCCTTTCCGTGGTTATTTTGCGTTCTGCTGTCAAGCCCGTATTTTTTCATCACGCGCCTGAGCTTTTCTCCTGTCGGCTTTGCGAGAAGCAGAAGAAAAATCACATTTGACGCGGCATAAATGAGCATGACGACGCCGGATGAGGCGATGGCGGCAAGATAGCGCGAGAGCGAAAATTCCTCCCACCAGAGCACTGTCCATATATCCATGATAAGCGAGTAGAAAACGCCCGCGAGCGCACCGAAAACCGCAAGCGCGATTTTGTTTTTTTTGAGAATACCGCCGAGCAGGGCGGCAAAAAGCCCGATAAGACCCCATGCGAGCATCTGAAAAGGCGTCCACGGACCCTGCCCGAAAAGAATATTTGAGAGGACAGCCGAGAGCGCGCCGCAGAGAAAGCCGGACTGCGCGCCGAGATACATCCCCGTGATTATCACAATAGCCGAAACGGGCTTGAAATGCGGTATCGCCGCGAAAGCAAATCTGCCGAGCACTGAGAGAGCCGTCATCACGGCGAGTATCACGGCGAGCTGAACATTTCCGTTCTTTTTTTCAAAAGCCAAGAAAAACGGCAGGCATGAGAGCAGAGCGATGCATACCGAAACAGGCAGATATGCCTTGCCGCGGAAGGCAAAAACTCCGACGGCGATGCAGAGCGGCACAAGCACAAAGGCTGTGATATAGGGAAAAGCCGATTTGAATTTCATGAGTGAACCTCTCCTTTCGCGAGAAGAACCACATCATCGACTGTGACGGTATTTTCGAATATGCCGCGTGAAATGCGGCTTGCCGCCGTGGTATAGAAATCATTTCCGCTGAAAAAATTTCGCGGCGAAGAGGGCGAAATCACCTCTCCGTCGAAGAAAAGGGCGCATTTGTCCGAGGCGATTGCGGCAAACTCGGTATCGTGAGTGACCGCAATAACGGTGACGCCTTCTCTTTTCAGTGAAAAGAGAATATCGCGCAAAATCAGCTTTGCATGAGCGTCTATGCCTTTGGTCGGCTCATCGAGAAGCAAAATCTTCGGCTCGGAGAGCAGAATCTTTGCAAGAGCGCATTTCTGCGCTTCGCCGCCGGAGAGGTCATACGGATGCTTTCCGAAAAGACGGGAAATGCCGAGTTTTTCGGAAACGGCGGACATCTTTTCATCAGCCTGCACGGCGGAATATCCGAGCACGCGGCACATATCGCGAAGGTCGCTCTCCACCGTATCGCGCAGAAAGACATCGCGTACATTTTGCGGGAGAAGCGCAACATTATGAAAATGAAGCTCATTTCCGCGATAATCCTTTATATTTTTTCCGAGAAGCTTTATTTTTCCGCGATATGGCTTTTCTATGCCGCTGAGAACCTTCAGCACGGTGGTTTTTCCGGCACCGTTTCCGCCGAGCAGAGAAAATATTTCGCCGCGCTTTAAGGAAAGATTTAACCCGCGCAGGATATCCGGCGTATTTCGCTCATAGCGAAACCAGACATTTTTCATTTCCACCGCATTTTCGCTTTCGCCGTCTGACGGTTTGTCGGCGGGTACAGAAGCGCCGCGTCGAATATCGAGAGAAGAGAGAAAACGCCTGCCTTCGCGCACGGTGAGCGGCGATTTTTCGTTATCCGCGAGAGCCGCGGATATTCTTGAGGCGGCAGGAAAGCCCGCGCTTATCGGGCGGCTTCCGAGGGCATTGCAAACGGCTCGCGGACTGTCAAAGGCAATCAGTCTGCTGCACTCCATGACGGCGGCGCGGTCGGCTATCGGGAGAAGTTCCTCGAGCCTGTGTTCGGCTATTATCACCGTTACGCCGAGGTCGCGGTTCAGCCTGTAAATATCGGAAATGAAATTCGATGCCGAGACAGGGTCAAGCTGCGCCGTCGGCTCGTCAAGAAGCAGAAGCCGCGGCGAGAGCGCCATGACCGAAGCGAGCGAGAGCAGTTGCTTTTGCCCGCCCGAGAGAGAAGCCGTATCTGCGCGAAACCATGAGTCTATGCCGAAATAGCCTGCCATTTCTCCTGCGCGAAGGCGTATTTTTTCGCTCTCGAAGCCGAGTCCCTCCATGCCGAAGGCAAGCTCGTGCCAGACCTTGTCCGTGACAATCTGCGTCTCCGGATTCTGCATGACATAGCCTATTTCGGAGGCGGATGCACGCTCGTCGAGTTCGCTCTGCGGCTTGTTGAAAAGCGAAATTTCGCCGCTTATTTTTCCTGCGGGGGCAAACTCGCGCTTGAGCAGACGGAGCAGTGTTGTTTTGCCGCAGCCGGACTCTCCGCAGAGCACGATAAATTCGCCCTCGCTAACGGAAAAAGAAATGTTTTCGAGCGCGGGAGAAGCAGCATCGGGATATGAAAAGCTTAGATTTTTGACCGCAAGTATTTCCATCTGAGAGCCTCCTTTGCTTCGAAAATAAAGGGAAAAAGCGAAAATGCCGCGAGCGCCGCATAAAGGCATATGGCGACGGGCGAAAAGCTTATTTTTTCTACCCTCGGGTAGAAAGAAAAGGTGAAAATTCCGAGCCGGATGCCGAGAACCGAAACCGCAACGAGCGCGGCGGCGCAGAAAGAGAGAACTCCGTCGCCCGCGGTAAAGCGGAACGGCGCGAATTTTGTTCTGCCGCGCAATCCGTAGCCACGCGCCTTCATCGACGCGGCGGTGTCCGCCGTGCCCTCGAGCGCCCATGTCACAAGAGCGGAAAATATGCGCGCATTGCAGGCGATTTTTGATACAAACCCCTTTTCCGAGTAATAGCCCGTCGCTTTCTGTGCGTCGGAAAGCTCTTTATGCCTGCGCCTGAAAAGCGGGATAAAGCGCAGTGCCATCGTCAGCACAAGCGAGATTTTCGGCAGGATGCCGCCGAAAACACAGATCAGCTTATCCGATGTCATAACTGCGGAAAAGCACCTGCACCACACAATCACCGTTATCATTACGGCGGCGATATCCGCGCCGTAGAGTACAGCCTCGAGCGTTACGGGATTGCCGTTCAGAAAGAAAAGCGGTGTCGCACCATTATGCGAAAAGAGAGGATTTGCAAGCGAGAGCAGGATGAAGAGCACAAGATAAAATGCGATATCCGAGAAGAATCTTCTCCCCTGTATCGCGGCGGAAAAAAGCAGGGCGCCGAGGAGCAGAATGCCGACGGCGACAGGATTTGCCATAAAAACCGCGATGACAATCAGCGACATGAGAAAGAGAAACGACGGCACAGGGTGAAATGCACCGAAGGCGATGACTTTTTCATTCATTTCCGTATCCTCCGTTTTCCCCTATATCATGACCGAGGTCACATGAATATACAAACTCAATCACATCACCGTCCGAGAGCGTGTATTCGGCGCAGCTTTGCGAGGGAAAAACGCCGTTTACACGGTACATCCAGCCGGAGAGCGGTCCGCATGAATATTCATAGAGATAGTTTATGCCCGCGACATAGAGCGCACCGGGCGCGGCTTTTTTGCTTCCGCGATATTCCGCCTGAATCTTATTATAGCGCAGGACGCGGTCGAGCACATCATATACAGTGTCGCCGTCGCGCAGGACATATTCCGTCTTTTCGAGTATGATTCCGTTTTGCGGGATATAGTTGCCGTTTTTCAGCGAGGCATCGAGCTTATCGTAATTATCGAAAATGCTGTCGCACCTTATCGAGAGGAAAACCGTCTCCGAATCGGGCTTTATATCGTCGATATGCGAGAGATAATATTCATCTACGGACTGAATTTCTACGCCGCCGATGAGAACGATTATGATAAGCACTGCGGCGACTATTGCGAGAATATCTTTTTTCATTCTGTATCCTCGTTTTCATACATCGCCGCCAGCTCGTCCATTTCACGGCGGCGCCTTGTCATGCGGTGCCTTATGCGCAGGACGATAAAGAGCACGAGAACTACTGCCGCCGCAGAAAGCGACACGGCAAGGACAAGCGTGCGGAAAAGAGTATCGACTTTTGCCTTTGCCGCGGCAAGGCTTTCGGCGCCGACGACAAGCGTTTTGTCGTATTCGGAAAGGGAACCGTATGCCTTTGCCGCCGCGAGAACGGTACCTCTGTCCGAAAGCGAAATCTTATCGGGCGCGGGCAGGGCGTCTATATCTTCATTAAGCGATTTTATCTTGCGCCGTATACCGTCGATTTCGGCTTTGGCGGCGGTAAGCTTCTCTGCATATGCCGCATTTCCCGTGTGCTTTGCCTTATAAAGCAGGGTGACGACGCGCGTGTAATATTCGCCCGTTAGCATATCGGGCAGAGCGTCGACATATGCGGCATCGCTTTCTTCAAAAGAAACTTTTGCGGGTTGCATGTCGCGCAGGTCAAAGAGCGGACTTAAGCCTTTGCAAAAACGGTAAAGCGCCGCCATGGCGCAGAGCGCCTGATAGCTTACCACGCGATTGACGGATGCCTGAGACTCTATTGAATGAATGAAGCCGCCGTCATCGCCGCGATAGCGTATGATGCCGTCCCATACGGAATTTCCGTTTTTTACGAAGCGAGGGTCGGAAAAAGGATCTATGCCGAGCGTACACAGAGCTATCGCAACCTGACAGGTGCTCTCGCAATTGCGCTCGCCGAAAGCGCCGAATGACATGAAATCGCCCGTTTCGCATTGCATTTCCGAAAGAAGAGCAACGGCGCGGTCGACCACTTCGCATACGGCGACACTGCGCACCTCTCCCGACACGGTGACATTGTAGCGCGTTTCGTCATTGTAATAAGGCGCGAGCGCCGTCAACGCCATGGCGGTGATATCGGCATCGGCTTCTTTTCCCAAAAAGCAGAAGCCGCCATCCGGAAGCTCCTCCGACAGAATGCCCGAGATGATACTCTCACGCGTATCATGTGAGCCTTCCGGCACATCATAACCGATGCTGTCCAGTGCGAGAAGCCCCCAGATAAGTCCGTTTATTCCTTGTCTGCCGAGCGGAGCGGTATTCCCTCTGTTGTATACTCCGTCGGAAATGAGATTGATGTTGCCCTTTTCCGTGACTATTGCCGCAGGGTCTCCGCCGCAGGCGAGCAGACAGAGGCTGATGCGATGCCATTCCGTCGCACGGGAGGGGTCAAGTGCGCCGCTTTCGCGATACCTCGCGGCGACATTTTCCTCAGCTGTCGCAATATATGCGATGCGGTCGAAATCAAGTCCCAGCCTTGCCATGGCAAAGGCATACCAGTCCGTCGCCGTGAGTGTGCCCGCTTCGGCGATGAGCTTATCGTCGAGCAGAAAATCGCGCGAACCGCTTGCGGATTTTTCATATTCGATGATACCCTTCGCGATGCCGAGGATTTCTTCACATGAGGGGATATTTTTCGCGCAGAGAGAGGCAGGGAGGAGCATGGCTGCAAAGGTTGCCGCAAAGATTATGGCAAATATGCGCAGAGCAATTTTTTTCATGCCGTTTATCACCTCTTACTTTAAAATAAGCTATATCTGATATATCATCAATAATATTATCACAAATGTCGCAATATGTCAATATTTTGCGACGTTCATGCAATCACTTGTGTGAAAGCCGCAAACCGGAGAAAAAATATAAGAAGATTTTTGAAAAATCCTATTGAAAAAGCAAGGATTTTCTGTTATTATATATTGAAAATGTAATTATAATGGGGATTTATTTTGAAGGGCTTGAAAAGACTGCTCAGCTATGCGCGGCGCGCGGCTGACGATTACTCAATGATAGAAGAGGGCGATAAGATAGCCGTCGGTGTTTCTGCGGGCAAGGATTCGCTTTCGCTCCTCTGGACAATGGCGGAACTCCGCCGCTTTTATCCGAAGAAATTCGAACTGATGGCGATAACGATAGATATGAAATTCGACGACCTCGGCGGGGGACGCAAACCGACGGATTATTCCGAGGTGGAGGAGCTTTGCCGCAGGCTTCATGTGGAATATCGCGTAGTGCCGTCCAATATAGCGAAGATAGTTTTTGATATAAGAAAAGAGAACAATCCCTGCTCGCTCTGCGCCAAGCTTCGCCGCGGAATGCTAAACGATGCGGCAAAATCTTTCGGTTGCAACAAGGTGGCGCTCGGTCATCATTTCGACGATGCGGTGCAGACTTTCATGCTCAATCTTTTCTACGAGGGGAGAATAGGCTGTTTCGCGCCCGTCACATATCTTGACCGCAGTGATATCACGGTTATCCGTCCGCTCGTATACGCGCAGGAAAAGGATATAAAATATTTCGCCCTGCACGCCGATCTGCCTGTGGTGGAAAGCTCATGCCCCGCAAACAAGCACACGGAGCGCGAGGAGATGAAGCAGCTCCTGCTCGGACTGGAAAAGGACAACAGGGGACTGCGCCACAGGATATTCGGTGCAATGCAGAGAGCGGGCGTAGACGGCTTCCGCGAGTCGCGTCTCAAACACTACAGCGATGACGACGGGGAAGAATAAAGAAATTGCCCGACTGACTTGAAAAAACAGAACTCAGGAGGAAAAAGCAATGATTGACAAGACCAAAAAATTCTGGAGAGGCTTTTCTGCCGATGATATTGACGAATATCTTCGCCTGTATTCCGGGTGCGATGATATCGATATCAAGCCGGTCATATGTCACTCGTGCGGAAACGACGCATTTGAAGTGAACCTCGATAATGTGGAAAGCACCGTTCAGATAAAGTGCACGAGATGCGGGGAAGAAAAGATTATCCTTGATTGTGAGGACATATGGGAAGAATCAAGTCCGGAATTTCAGAAGTGCCCCGTATGTAAAGACAGCGGGTCTTTTAACATGAAAGTCGGCTTTATACGCAGAGAAGACGGCGATGTGAAATGGGTTTACATAGGAAACCGTTGCACAAATTGCGGAACGCTCGGCTCATTTACGGATTGGGAAATAAACTTTGCTCCGACAGATGAAATGGAGAAAAATATCTGATATCGGATATAAAATGACTTTTGCGACATAATACCTATATATCAAATATATCAAAAAATTCGGAGGAAATATGTCGGAAAAAAGGAAAGCGGAGCTTACCGCGCACTACTGCCCGAATATAGACGACAATGTTTTTGTCATGTCTACGGTGGACAAAAGCGGTGCACAGAAAAGAAAGTGCCTCTCGGCTCATCTTTGCCGCTCGGACGAGCGCGCCTCATGCGGGCGCACGGACGAAGCGCATGACGGCGACGGCACGGGAATAACTATTTGAAACTAATAATGAAAATTTTTTTCAGAAAGAGGTAATAAAAAATGGCAATCAGATTTTCGGACAAATATCTCGGAGGACTGCTCGGAACAAACGAGCTCAGCTCCATCAAGGAGGAGACGATCCGCGCGGCTGAAACGCTTACAGGGCGCACGGGAGCGGGAAACGATTTTCTCGGCTGGCTTGACCTCCCCGTTACTTATGACAAGGCGAATATCGAACACATAAAGGCTGCGGCGGAGAAGATAAAAAGCTCCTGCGACGTCCTCATAGTCATCGGTATCGGCGGCTCCTATCTCGGAGCACGCGCCGCTATAGAGTTTGTTCACGGCGCCTTCTACAATAATAAGAAAAAGGATACGCCCGATATTTATTTCGTCGGAAATGACATATCTTCCGCGCATCTTCAGGATATACTTTCTATATGCGAAGGAAAAGATATCTGCATAAATGTAATATCAAAATCCGGCACGACGACAGAGCCTGCGATAGCTTTCCGCATATTCCGCGACCTGCTCATAAAGAAATACGGCGAGGACGGAATCAAGGACAGAATTTTTGTTACCACGGATAAGGCAAAGGGCGCGCTCCGCTCTCAGGTAAACGAATTCGGCTATGACAGCTTCGTTGTAGACGACGATATCGGCGGCAGATACTCCGTTCTCAGCGCGGTAGGTCTGCTTCCCATCGCCGTTTCGGGCGCGGATATAGATGAGATGCTTGCTGGTGCGGCAAAGGCTTATGCCGATTTTGCGGGCGAGGACTTTGAAACCAACGACTGCCTCAAGTATGCAGCCGTTCGCAATCTGCTCTATCGCGGAAGCAAATACAGAGGTGCAAAGAGCGTTGAAATCCTTGCGGTAAACGACCCCGCACTCACTATGACCTGCGAATGGTGGAAGCAGCTCTTCGGCGAGAGCGAGGGCAAGGACGGCAAGGGCATTTATCCCTCCTCCGCGACATATTCCACAGACCTTCACTCCATCGGTCAGTTCATTCAGGAGGGCGAGAGAGTGATGTTTGAAACGGTCATCAATATCAATAATGAGGACGGCTTCGTCGTTCCCTCCGACAAGGACGATGCCGACGGGCTCGGCTTCCTCGCGGGCAAATCCGTAAATACCGTAAATCAGAAGGCTTTCCTCGGTACGGTGCTCGCGCATACCGACGGCGGCGTTCCGAATATCGTGCTCGAGCTTGATTCCAGAAGCGCATACGATTTCGGCTATCTCGTATACTTCTTCGAGAAAGCTTGCGCCGTTTCCGGTTACCTGCTCGGTGTAAACCCCTTCAACCAGCCCGGCGTTGAAGCGTACAAGAAAAATATGTTCGCGCTCCTCGGCAAGCCCGGATATGAAGAGAGAAAGGCAGAGCTGGAGAAGAGAATTTCCGAGCTCGGCTGATGCAGATACGAAAGGCAAAATAAACGGAAATGTTAAAGCGTTTTATCAGTTATTATAAGCCGCACAGGAAGCTTTTTGCACTTGACCTGCTCTGCGCGGCACTGCTTGCCGCCTGCGACCTTTTCTACCCGATGATAACGCGCTCCATGCTCAATGACTATATTCCCAATTCAAAGCTGCGTGCGCTTGCCGTCTGGGCTGTCGCCCTGCTTCTGATATACATAGTCAAGGCGGGACTGAAATATTTCATGCAGTATTACGGTCATATGGTGGGCGTTTATATGCAGTCGGATATGAGAAGAGAGGCTTTTGAGCATCTCGAGCGGCTGCCGTTCGGATATTTCGACAATCATAAGACAGGTGCCATCATGTCGCGCATAATAAACGACCTGCAGGAGGTTTCCGAGCTTGCGCATCACGGTCCCGAGGATGTGATACTTGCCATTCTCCTGCTTGTGCCGTCGTTTTTCCTGATGAGCTCGATAAATCTGCCGCTGACGGCGATTATCTTTGCGTTTATTCCGATACTCGTCTGGTATGCGGCGAAAAAGCGGCTGAAAATGAGCGCCGCCTTCAAAGAGACGCGTGCGGAAACGGCGGAAATCAATGCGGCACTGGAGAACAACATAGCGGGCATAAGGGTTTCCAAAGCGTTTACCTGCGAGCCTTACGCACTTGAAAAATTCCGCGAAAACGACGCGAATTTCGTAGAGGCGAAGAGAAAATCATACAAGGCAATGGCGGAATTTTTCTCGGGAAACAACTTCATCATAGATTTTCTCAATATTATCATCTTCGTTTTCGGCGGAATATTCACCTACAAGGGCATGATAACCGTCACCGACTTCGCGACATTCATAATCTTTGTGAATATATTCCTTACGCCGATAAAGAACCTGATAAATTTCATAGAGCAGCTTCAGAACGGCATGAGCGGTTTCACACGCTTCTGCGAGCTTGTCGATACGCCCACGGAGCGAAATTCCGAGAATGCACGCGCGCTGGGCAAGGCGCACGGCGACATAGCTTTTCATGATGTCACGCTCTCATACGGCGACGAAGGCAGGGATGTGCTCTCCGGCATCAGTTTCGATATAAAGAGCGGGGAAACCGTGGCGCTCGTCGGTCCCTCCGGAAGCGGAAAAACGACGATATGCCATGCGATACCGCGATTTTATGAGATAAGCGGCGGAAGCATAACCGTCGACGGCGGCGATATACGCGGCTATACGCTCTCGTCTCTGCGCGGGAACATCGGCATTGTGACGCAGGATGTTTTCCTCTTTACGGGAACGATACGCGAAAATATCCTCTGGGGTCGCCCGAGCGCGACGGAAGCCGAGGTGGAGGAAGCTGCGAAAAACGCAAATATCCATGATTTCATAATCGGCTTGCCGGACGGCTACGATACATTTGTCGGCGAGCGAGGCGTCAAGCTTTCGGGCGGGCAGAAGCAGAGAATATCCATAGCCCGCGCTTTCCTGAAAAATCCGCCGATACTTATCCTCGATGAGGCTACCTCCGCGCTCGACAATGCGACTGAGGCGGCAATACAGCATTCGCTCGACGAGCTTTGCCGCGGAAGAACGACAATAGTTGTGGCGCACAGGCTCTCCACGGTCAAAAATGCCGACAAGATAATCGTCGTCACGCACGATGGTATAAAAGAGAGCGGCACGCACGAGGAGCTTCTCAGGCTCGGCGGCGTATACGCAGGGCTTTACAATTCGCAGTTTGCGGCGGTCTGATTTTCCGCCGCGGGAGGTGGCTTATGAATATAGTCAGATTTGACGCGGGCGACATACTCGAGATGAAGAAAAATCATCCCTGCGGCGACAATCGGCTGAGAGTCGAGCGCACGGGCTCGGATATAAAAGTCACCTGCCTCGGATGCGGCAGAGAGATGATTTTGCCACGCGTAAAGCTGGAAAAGAATATAAAGCGCGTATTGAAACCTTAAATATTGCACGGTATTGTAAATAATACCGATTTTTGGCTTGAAGTTTTGTAAAAACTAAATAAAATTTTATATTTATCTCAAAACATATTGCAAAAATCGCAATTTTATTGTATTATGATAACAGAAGAAAATGCGTGATTATATCCTTAGGACGCTGTGGACGGACAGTGCGGATTACGCAGAATATTTCCGCCCAAGAAAGCAGGTTTATTATGTTGAAAATTATCATCGGCGTAAAAGGTACAGGCAAGACGAAGACACTTGTGGAGATGGTAAATACCACTGCAGAGCAGTCCGAAGGCTCTGTTGTATGTCTCGAAAAAGGCGAAAAACTCCGCTATGATGTAACTTACAAGGCAAGACTTGTAAATACCGACGAATATGCGATATCAGACGGAGAAGAGCTCTACGGCTTTGTTGCCGGAATCCATGCCTCCAACCACGACATCACACATATTTTCATCGATTCCGCCCTCAAGATATGCAGAAACAACCTTGCGGAGCTTGACGGATTTGTCGCTGAAATGGCAGCTCTTTGCGACAGCCATGAGATAGATGTTGTCATGACTTGCTCGCTCGCAGAGTCGGATGCTTCCGAAATTGTGAAGAAGTATTGCTGATAACTGCCGAAAAAATACAGGCAAAAATACAAGCGAAAAGTACGGGCGACCTCGCGTCGCCCGCTTTTTTTGTCGTTTTTTCGCCCCTATGCGCCCGCTTTCTCATATTTCGACGGGGTTTTGCATAATTTCGCCGTATGCGGCATTTTCAAACACAATTTTTCCTCTGCGGCATAAAATGTAGCATGAGAGCAATTTATTTGCAGACTCATTTACATTTTTACTTGGAGGATATTTTTTATGCCCGATAACAGAAACTCATCGCCATGCTTCGGCGGACGCGATACGGTTTATATAGACACAAACAGGATACTCGACAGCTGCCGCGATAAGGACTGCTTTGAGGATGTTCCCGTTTACTTAACAGATGTCGGCAACGAGATAGTTGACCGCAGTTCCAATGCGAGAGTGAAATGCGCGGAGGTTGTTTCCGCATCACTCTCGGTAGACCCTGTTCCTTTCAACAGAGGCTTCTACCATATCAACATGAGAATATATGTCAAAATAGTTGCGGAATGCTGCACATGCATGGGCAGACCGCAGGATGTGGAGGGAATAGCCGTCGTAGATAAGCAGGTTATCCTTTACGGAAGCGAAGGTAATGTCAATATTTTCAAGAGCGACCCCGAAAACAACAGCTTCTGCCCGAGCGGCAGACTCAAGGAAAATATGAGCAGTAATCTGCCCACAGCCGTTCTCGAAGTCGTAGACCCGATAGTTCTCGGCGCGAAGATAATGGAATTCTGCAGATGCAACCCGAATCCCTGCGGTTGCGGCGGCAATTCCGGCTCATGCTGCGGCTCCGTAAGCTCGCAGGCGGCAACCTGTCCCGGAAACAACTGCATCACCGACGGCGATATGCCCGAATCCGTATGCGGCTGCGTATCCGGCAGACTCTGCTTTGAGGAAACAGGCAAGCGACTGCTCGTTTCTCTCGGCTTCTTCTCGGTTGTGAGAATAGAGCGTCCCGGTCAGTTCCTCGTGACAGGAAACGAATACACGGTTCCCGAGAAGGAGTGCATTTCGCCCAATGCGGATAACCCCTGCGATATTTTCAAGCATATCGCATTCCCGGTTGACGAATTTTATCCGCCGGCTCTTTCCAATATACGCGGCGAGAGCGGCGACAGCGGCTGCGGATGCGGCTGCGGCAGAAAATAAGCGATAAAAGCAAAGGCTAAAAACGGCAGATCAAACAGTAAAAGGCGCGGTGATATCCGCGCCTTTTTCATGCAAAACCGCGCAAAAGCAGAAAAAAGCATATAATATATAATTATTTTAAATTTTAATATTGAAATTATCTTTAAAATAGTGTATACTGAATTATAATTATTTCAAAAGAGCCGGAGGTAACGGATATGAAAATAATACTTGATGTCATGGGCGCGGACCATGAGCCTGCCGAAATAATAAAGGGCGCTGTTCTGGCAAGGAGAGAATACGGCACAGACCTCACTCTCGTCGGCGACGGGAAAATAATCGCCGATACGCTTGCCGCGCTCGGAGAAAAGGCGGAGGACTATACCGTGGTCGACGAGCCGTCTTTCATCTCGATGGAGGACAGCCCCATGCTTGCCGCTTCATCCAAGCATAAGTCGTCTATGGCTACGGCGCTTCATCTGCTTGCCGACGGAGAGGGAGGCGCGGTTGTCTCCTGCGGAAATACCGGTGCGCTTTTCACGGGAGCCACGCTTATCGTCCGCAGAATCAAGGGCGTCCGCCGCGCGGCGCTCGGCATGCTCCTTTGCTATGACTCGCCGATACTCCTGCTCGACTGCGGCGCAAATGTCACGGTGACGAGCGAATATCTTCTTCAGTTTGCCTATCTCGGCTCGGCATATATGCAGAAAGTTTACGGCATAGAGCATCCGAGGATAGGACTTCTCAACAACGGCACCGAGGAGCACAAAGGCACGCCGCTTATGGTTGAGACGCACAATCTCCTAAAAGAAGCGCAGGGACTGAATTTCGTCGGCAATGTAGAGGGCAAGGCGATTCCGTTCGGCGCCTGTGATGTGCTTGTCTGCGACGGCTTCACGGGAAATATCATGCTGAAAACGAGCGAGGGCATCGCCAAATTCGCAATGAAAAAGCTGAAAGAGGATGTTTTCGGCAAGGGCTTATCCGCAAAGCTGGCGGGGCTTGCCGTGCGTAAGAGACTTAGAGGACTGCGCAGATTCTTTGACCCGAGAGAGTACGGCGGTGCGCCGTTTCTCGGTCTTTCCAAGCCTGTAATCAAGGCTCACGGAAGCTCGGATGCAAACGCCGTCAAGAATGCTATCCGTCAGGCTTCGGCTTATGCGGAGACAGGCGTTATAGACGAGATAGCAAAGAATGCCGAGAGTTTTTCCGCGGCGATACAGACGGCGGAAAAGAAGCAGGCTTCCGAAAATGCGTAAAACTGCGGACGCAGAGTAATACATAATTTCCAAAAGGACGGATTCCATGAGTAAAACCGAAAAATCCGACTTCCCGCGGGACAGCCGCGAGCTGGAAGCGATAGTCGGATATGAATTCAAAAACAAAGAATGGCTGAAAGAGGCGCTTCGCCACTCGTCATATGTGAACGAGCACAAGGGCAAGCGCGAAATGCAGTCAAACGAACGCCTTGAGTTTCTCGGGGACAGCGTGCTCTCTGTTATAACAAGCGAATACATTTTCTTCGAATACCCGAAGAATCAGGAGGGCGACCTCACATTTATCCGCCGCACGGTGGTGGACGGCGTTTCGCTTTCCGCTTTTGCAACGGAGATTCACCTCGGCGAATTTCTCTGTCTCGGAAACGGGGAGCGTATGCGCGGCGGCATGAGCAAGCCGACGATACTGGAAAACGCTTTTGAGGCGCTTATAGCCGCGATTTATATAGACGGCGGCAAGGAAGCGGCAAAGGCTTTTCTCCTGCCTTTCATCAAGCAGGATATAGAGCAGACGATGAACGGCACCAATATCAAGATGATAGACCCGAAAACCTTCCTTCAGCAGGTAATACAGCAGGGCGACGGAGACAGGCTTCACTATGAGATAGTGGACGAATACGGACCCGAACACGAGAAAACTTTCGTCTGCCGCGTGTTTCTCAATTCAAACGAGATAGGCAGAGGCGAGGGCAGAAGCAAAAAGGAAGCCG
Organism: uncultured Ruminococcus sp.; assembly: GCA_905202255.1. GTDB lineage: Bacteria > Bacillota > Clostridia > Oscillospirales > CAG-272 > Apopatosoma. The sequence goes on along the minus strand of CAJKRH010000005.1, from coordinate 2,779 downwards.
AAAAGGCGGCGGCTCGCAAAGGGCTGGAATATTTCGGCGAAAGCATATGAAAAAGCATGTAAATATACCTGTTTTCATCCCGCATCTCGGGTGTCCGAATATGTGCGTTTTCTGCAATCAGCGGAGCATATCGGGAACGGTGCGATACAGCCGCGATGATGTGCGCAAGACGATAGACGAAGCGCTCGCGACGGTTTCTCCGGAGCAGGAGGCGCAGATAGCTTTCTTCGGCGGGAGCTTCACCGGAATAGACCGGGACGAGATGATATATCTGCTCGAAACGGGCTACAGCTATGTAAAAAGCGGGCGTGTCTCATCCATCCGCCTATCTACAAGACCGGATTATATAGACGCGGAGATACTCGATATCCTCTCGCGCTACGGCGTGAAAACGATAGAACTGGGGCTACAAAGCATGAGTGACCGCGTGCTTGCCGCCTGCAAGAGGGGGCACACGGCGGAGCAAGGCAGAGAAGCCTGCCGCATGATAAAGGAGCGCGATTTTGAACTTATCGGGCAGATGATGATAGGTTTACCATGCTCGACGGAAGAGGACGAAATATACACGGCGCGCGAGATATGCGCACTCGGAGCGGACGGCGCGAGGATATATCCGACGGTGATTTTTCTCGATACGGAGCTTGCCGATATGGCGGAGCGGGGAGAATATACGCCGCTTTCCGTGGAAGAGGCGGCGGGGCGCAGTGCATCGGTACTTGATGTATTTGCCCGCACGGGTGTCCGCGTGATACGAATAGGACTTCAGGCAAGCGAGGCGCTTGTCTCCGGTAAGGGAATATACGGCGCGAGCAAGTACCATGAGGCGATAGGTGAGCTTTGCTACGGCGAGCTTTTCCGCAGGCGGATAGATGCGGCGATGCAGGGCGGCGACTACCGCGGAAAAAGAATAAAAATATCGGTTTCGCCGAGAAGCGTCTCGCGCGCGGTGGGACTGAGAGCGGCAAATAAAGATTATTTTATGCAAAAATACGGTCTGCGCGGTATAAAAATATCGGCAGATGCGGAAAAAACGGAATTTGACTTCGGGATATCGCTCGAAGAGGGAGAATAAATATGCGTTTGAAGAAGCTGGAGCTACAGGGCTTCAAGTCGTTTCCTGACAAGACGACGGTTAATTTCGACAAGGGGCTGACCGTTATAGTCGGTCCGAACGGAAGCGGAAAATCCAATATATCCGATGCGATGCGCTGGGTTCTCGGCGAGATGTCTACGAAAAACATCCGCGGCACAAAGATGGAGGATGTTATATTTGCCGGCTCGCAGAAGCGCAGTCCGATGAGCTTCGCCGAGGTTTCCGTCACATTTGACAATTCGGAAGAGGAGGGCAGACTTGTTACGGCTGAGGACTATGACGAGATAACCGTAACGCGCAGGTACTACCGCGCGGGCGAGAGCGAATATTTCATAAACCGAAAGCCGGTGCGCCTGCGCGATATTCATGAGCTGTTTCTCAATACGGGACTCGGCAAGGGCGGATATTCCATCATCGGTCAGGGCAAGATAGCGGAGATAATCTCGCGCAAAAACGATGAACGCCGCGCTGTCTTTGAGGAAGCGGCGGGCATTGCGAAATATAAATTTCAGAAGCAGGAAGCCATGCGCAATCTCGAGGGGACAAACGAAAACCTGACGAGACTCGAGGATATCACGGGAGAGCTGAGTGCGCGCATAGGTCCGCTCGAGAGGGAATCGGCAAAGGCGAAGAAATATCTCGAGATTTACGAGAGAAAAAAGGGGATAGACATAGCGCTCTCCCTCTATGATATAGACGCGGCGAAGAAGCGCTCGGCGGATGTTTCCGAGAAGCTGGCGATAGCAAAGCGGAATCTCGAGGCGGCGGAGGAAAAGCTTGCCGATGCCGAGGCGAGAGAAAGCACGCTTGCCGAGAAGCAGAGCGGAAACAGAATAGAAGCCGAGAGATTCACACAGGAGATAACGGCGCAGAAAGAAAAACTGCACGAAAAGGAATCCGCGGCACTCGTCTGCGAGAGCGAAAACGCGCATTTTGCCGAATCGGAGAAAAACGCGCGCGCAAAGCTTGCCGAGAGCGAAGCCGAGAGGGCTAACACCGAAAAGGAGCTTGAAGCGAAGCGCGAAGCGCTCGAAGAGGCACGGCGAAAGAAAGCAGAGAAGAAAGAGGAAGCCGACAAGGCGGAAGCGGAGATAGCCGAATACCGCGAGGCGCTCGCCCGCGCCGACGACGATGTAAACGACGCGGCAAAGAAGAAAGCCGAGCTGGATAAGCGTACCGTCGAAGCGAAGCTGCGTGCTTCCGAGCTTGAGGCGAGAGCCGAGAGCGACGAAAAGAAATACGAGGCTCTGCGCGAGAGCGCGGAAAAACACGAGGCGGATATAGCGCTCTATTCGGGGCGCATGGAAAAGGCGGAGAGCAAGATCGCCGCTTATTCAGGAAAAGAAGCGCAGGAGAGGGCAGAGCTTGAAAAAGCCGAAAAGAAGAAAGCGGAGGCTGAGAGCAGACGCGCCGAGCTGGAAAAGAAGAAAAACGAGTATTTTCTCGAGGCTTCTCAGAGAAAGCACAAGGTGCAGAATCTCGTGCGCATGGAGGAGCTGCTCGAGGGCTTTTCCCGTGCGGTACGCTTTATAGTAAACGAATATTCGCAAGGGAAGATAACCGGAAAAGACGGCGGAAAGATAACGCTTTACGGTCCGCTCTCACAGCTGATATCTACAGACGAAAAATATTCCGTCGCGCTCGAGACTGCATTCGGTCAGAGCCTGCAGAATATAGTGGCAAAGG